>VYCX01000472.1 GCA_009843725.1 Boseongicola sp. SB0675_bin_26 | reverse complement strand
TTCCGGTAGCGTCCCGATGTGCATCCACGGCCCGTTAAGCCGCGCGATCTTTTGTCCGTTCACGTGGACATGCGCATGGCCTTCTCCGGGCACGTGGGCTCGACCGGCATTTGCGGGCGAAAACGTGAAGCCTGTCGTCATCACATGCAGGTTCCAGCCTTGGTCCGAGTCCTTCGTCACTTGGACATCAAGCGTAGGCGCATTGCTCCCTGCCAGGTCCAGCACTTCAAGATGGTTGTGGCCTTTGCTGGAATCTTCGCCAACGCCGCCTTGATCCAAATGGCGGTCGTCCGCATGAACGTGGCCGTCGAGCGTCACGCCGTTGGCCGCTGCCAGCACGAATCCAATGCCGCCGCCGAATGCCAGTCCGATGACAAGCAGCGCGAATGAACGGTTCACGAAGCCGCCTCGTCGTCGCTCGACCAAAGCAGTCCGGAAAGAAGCCCGAGGAGCACCCAAGCGCAAAGACCGACTCCCAGGACGCGTGCAGTGAACAAGGCCCCAAGTTCGGTTGGTGCCGGACCCGAGAAGCTGTCGGGCTCCGGGGCTCCGACGACGTGCGGTGCCAGCAGCAGCACAATGACTGCGCCCCAAGCCAGCCAGCTTCGGCCAAATGCAAGAAGCCACATCGCTGCCCCTGCGGCAAGTGCGGTCGCGAACCACCACACCTGTCTTGGCAGGATTTCCGCGGCCGCGACTCCGGGCACTTCCGGCGCAAGGGAAAATGCAGGGGCAAGCAGCACTGCGATGAATCCGGCAACGCCCCAAAGCATCCCGTTGCGCGCGGAAATCACCGCGTCTCGCCCTTCTGCCAGCGCCATGAGTGCAACCAGGATCAACGCATAGCCCGCATATGTCAGCATGCTGAAGATCACGCTCAGCCCGTCTCGGACCGGATCCAACCCGAACTCAGGGCGGACGGCCGGAACGGATGCCGCCCCGAAATGCACCAGTTCGCCGCTCTCGTACAGCTCGGCGTGCAAGAGGACAGGCTGAATGAACAAGAGGTGAAGAACCGCGGCAAACAGGCCCGCCACGGCTCCAGCGATCAAGCCGCTGGACAGGATTCTGCCAAGCATTGCCTAGTGACAGGGAAAGCCGTTGGCGTGACGCACGTCATGTGCGGCAGCGTGCAGCGCATCGGCCTGGACGTGGCCTGTCAGCACAACGATCCCCAAGCCGAGAAGAGCCGCCAAGAGAATTCCAAGTGACGCCGATGCGGGACGAGCCTCGGCAAGTGTACGTGTCGTCATGTCTACCTCCTTGCCGCCCTGCCCGACGGCGGTTGATCCAAGCCTGACAGGTCTCCTGGCTCGCGGGTCATTGCACTTCGCCCTCCTTCCCCCCTGCACTCCGGGAGTGGGTTTTGGGCGGCGCTCTCCGCTTACAGTCGCGGGGGCGGCTGCGGCTTGAGCCCTCCGGCTGCACCGCATTCCCTCCAGCCTGCCGGCCACCCGGCAGGATCAGGCACGCGCATGTAACCCGCACAACATTCCGAGCGCAACGGCTTTCGGCGGCAGGACGTGATTCATTTGCGACGTTTCGGCAGATTGGCGTCCTTGATCCAGCCATGCGCTTCACGCACAGCCATCCGGGTCCCGCCAATCCGGTCCTTGACCTTGGATCATCTTCCTTGGCGTAGCCATCGCCCGTCGTGACTGGAGTTCTTTCGGGCAGCGCCTCTGAACCTAAACAGCGCGACCTGCGAGCAACCCTTCCAGAACTGCTTCCTCAGCAGTGCGTGGCGAGACGCAATCACCGACGAGGCGGTGTTCAATGCCGAGATCGCGCACGAGATCTTCCATCGTGTTCCGCGAAATGTGGCCCTGGCACAAAACAAGCGTGTCAACGTCTTCGCAAATCACGGGTTCGTCGTTCATGATGTGCTGCAGGTAGACCGTATTTTCATCGACTCCGAACAGTCGAACATAGGGCACCATTTCCACGCCGAGACTTTGCAGGCGACCGATGCTGGCGTCGCGCACGTACATTTGGATCGTCTGACCTGGCATGTAGCCGTTGACCGCCAGCTTCACCTGATGGCCGCGCTGCGCCAAGTGCTCGGCAATGCCGATCCCGATCCAGTCGGCACGCCAATCTGCCACCACGACCGATTTGCCGACATTCGCCTCGTTGCGAAGAACCTGCCATGCATCCACGACATGGGCGTCATTGCGGCCCTCGAATTCCGGCCATCTCGGTTCGGCACCGGTCGCAACGACAATCGTGTCCGGGGCGAATTCCGCGATGACTTTCGCGTCAACGGCGATGCCCGTGCATGTCTCCGCTCCCGCGAGTTCCATTTCGCGGACCAGATTGGTTATGATGCCTCCGAACTCTGCGCGATGGGGCAAGGCCTGCGCCAGCCGCGCCTGGCCGCCAAGCCGGACCTCCCTTTCGAAGAGCGTCACGTCGTGGCCGCGCGCTGAAGCGACGGCGGCACACTTCATTCCGCCGGGCCCGCCTCCCACCACCATGACCTTCCGCCTCGTGCGCGCCGGTTCGGTCCGACCGAGAAAGGTCTCGCGACCGCTTACCGGATTCTGGATGCATGAAATCGGATAGCCCGCGTGAAAGTGGCCGATGCAGGCCTGGTTGCAGCCAATGCAGGCGCGGATGTCGTCGGCACGTCCCGTCCTGGCCTTTTCGCCCAGTTCCGGATCGCAGATCATTGCGCGCGTCATTCCGCAAAGGTCGGCATGCCCCGCAGCAATGATGCGTTCGGCGTCCTGCGGCTGGTTGATGCGGCCGGTGACCATCGTCGTCACACCCGTCCGCGCCTTCACCGCCTGGCCCAATGGCGCGGTATAGCCTGACTCTTCGGTCATCGGTGGCACGATGTGAACCGAACCCGCGACAGTCGCGGAGGATCCGGCAACAACGCTGAAGTAGGTCAGCGATTCATCTCCGGCAAGGAGTTCACATGCGTCCAGCATATCGGGCTGCGCGACGCCCTCATGGCTGCGCTCGTCCCCGGAAAGCCGCAGGCCAATCACGAAATCCTCGCCGGCCTTGGCGCGGATGTCAGCCGCGATTTCGCGAATGAAGCGGGTGCGGTTCTCGAGCGAGCCTCCGTACTCGTCGCTGCGTTGATTCACGTGACGGTTCAGGAACTGTGCCGGAAGGTATCCGTGCGAGCCAACGATCTCGACCCCGTCGAGGCCGGCTTCCCGCATCCGAAGGGCCGCATCGCCGTGGGCCGAGACGACCTCGGCGATCATTTCTCGACGCATCGGACGCGGCATGACGTGAAAGCGCTCGTTTGGAACAGCCGATGCACTGTAGGAAACCGGTGCGGTACCGTCTTCCGAAGCCAGCATCTCGCGCCCGGGATGGAACAGCTGGGCGATCAGGCCGCAATCGTGACCGTGTACCGTCTGCGCCAACCGGCGGTATCCGGGAATGCAGTCGTCAGTATCAACCCGGATAGGATTTGCCACGAACACGGCGCTGGAATGAACCAGCGCAACTTCGGTCACGATCAGTCCGGCGCCGCCCCGGGCGCGTGCCTCGTGATAGGCAATCATCGCATCGCCGATCCGGCCCCCGTCGTTCAGATGGGTCTCGTGTCCCGTCGACACGATCCGGTTGCGGAGCGCAAGCTTGCCGATGTCGATCGGGGAAAACAGGCTGGGAAACGGCTGCACATTCACGACTTTCAATCCTGGATCAGGTTCCAGAAGCTCTGCATGTCGTTCTCGCAGGAGCGCATCTTGAATTCAACCGGCCGGCACGGTCGCGCGTGCAGCCGCCACGACCACGAGCCTGCGCATCCAGCATGTCCCGGTCGCATTGCATGCCTTTCCCGGATGCGTTCGAAATCTCGGGACTTGTTCCAGACCGAGAGCTGCAGGTGCGGACAGGGCGATCGCCTCGTGCAGCTGGCGCATCGGCGCCACGGCCCGAGCCCATGCCGCCTCGTCGGCCAGGTGCGGATTCGCCACCGGCCGCGTCTACGCGATCGCGTTCGACGGATGGCGTGCATTGCCGGACGTGGTGCAGCCGTTGCCGAGATGGCAATGCATGCGGCCCAAAAGGCTGCCTTCGGCGCCGAGGGTCGCAGGCTCCGACCGCAGCGCCGCCAGGCCTCGGAGCAATCGGATGAATGCGGGAGAGCCGTCCTCGTCCGCCGGCTTGTGCCGGTGACTTGGCGGTCCTTCTCCACCGCCGGAATCGCGGGCGCGAACCCGCCCGCCTAGGCGTTGGCACAGGCCATCAAGTCGCGGAAGCGTGTCTCCTCGACGTCCAGTCTTGGCGCTTCAGGAGATAGGTGTCCATGATCCAGCCGTGCGCGTCGCGTGCAGCCGCCCGGGTCTTGGCAATCCGCTCCGCCACTTCGGCCAAGGGTCCGCTAGCCAGCACCTGATCGGTCATTCCGAGATATGCGCCCCACCAGACATGCAACCGGTCCGGGTCCAGGTGCCGGAAGCTAAGCTCTCCGTCCAGCATCACCGCTACGGTGTCCGCGCCCTCTGGCCATCCTTCCTCCCGCAGCCGCCGCCCGGTCGTGATCATGACCGGCGCGTTGATCTCGTTGAGCGGGATGCCGTGCGCGGCGGTCAGCGCCTGCAGAGCGGTGATGCCTGGCACCACCCTGACCTTTGGCGCAGGGCGAAGCCGCGCCGCGATCCTGAGCGTGCTGTCATAGAGCGACGGATCGCCCCAGACGGGCAACGCCACGCACCTTTCGTCCCTGTCTGCAAGAGCTGCCTCCCACGCCCTGCAGATTTCGCCATGCCAGGCATCGACGCTTTCCAGGTAGCAGGGCCCGGCATCGCGGACCGGCATCTCGAACTCAAGGATTCGCGATGCCGCCTCCTTGCCCAGGACGGACACGCAGACTCCTCTCTTCAATTCCGCCAGTTCCGCCTTTTCCGGCCCCTTTCTCGGAAGGAGGATGCAGTCCGCCTTGCGGATCTCCGCCTCGCCCTCGCGCGTCAGGTGGTCAAGGCTTCCAGTGCCGATTCCGACCAGGACCAGTTCATCCATCGGATAACGCCCCATACAGGACGAGCGTTGGAGCATGCCCCGCCTCTTCCGTGCGCAACCGATCTGCCAGTTCGGCCACGGTGTACCTGCCGATGTCCTGCCCGGAAGTCGTTACGGCCTCCGCCATCAGCGCAGGCGTTTCGCCGGGCAAGCCATGCGCCATCAGGATTCCGGCAAGGTCGGCAAAGGTGCGGCGCCCCATGTAGACCACCGTCGTTGCATGGAAGTCGACGAGCGCCGCGACGTTCAAGTCCTCCGGCAGGTTCCCTGCCACGTCGTGGCCGGTGATGAATTGCACGCGGCGCGAGGCCAGCCGCCGGGTCAACGGGATTCCGGCCTCCGCCGCGGCCGCGCAGGCCGAAGGCACGCCTGGAATGATCTCGAAATCCAGCGCCTCTGCGCGAAGCGCCGCCAGTTCCTCTTCCAGTCGCCCAAAAATGCCGCCATCGCCCGACTTCAGCCGCACGATCCGCCCTCCCCGCTTGGCATATTCGACAAGGAGGCGACTGACGTGATCCTGCCGGGGCGACTTCCGGCCCGCGCGCTTGGCGACGCTTACCAGATCGGCATCAGGCCTGGCATGTTCCAGGATCGGGCCGGACGACAGGTCGTCGTACAGGATCGCGTCCGCCCGCCCCAACCGGTCCACCGCCTTCAGCGTCAGAAGTGCCGGATCGCCCGGCCCCGAGCCCACGAAACTCACGAAGCC
>VYCX01000569.1 GCA_009843725.1 Boseongicola sp. SB0675_bin_26 | reverse complement strand
CCCACTGACTCGGACTGGCAGAAGGTCGGCGAAATGTGCCTCGGCCCGATCAAGGAAGTCGTCAGCGAAGGCGAATTTGCCGGTGTCGAACTGACCTTCATGGGGTTGAACAACCAGAACCTTCACAACTTCCTGTTCCGCGGATTCCTGAAGCCTTGGGAAGCCTATACGGGCGCGACGATCAACTGGATCGACCTTGCGCAGGCGGACTACAACGCGCGTCTCCAGCAATCCATCGCAACCGGAACGGTGGACTTCGACATCATCGAGATGGGTGCACCGTTCGAAGGCGACGTTCTGGGCAGGGGCATGGCCTCGGTCATGCCCGACTGGGTCAAGGACGTCATCGACATGGACGACTACGTGGGCTACCTGAAGGCGCCTGTCGGCACTTGGGACGGCAAGACCTACCGAATCTCGATCGACGGCGACTGCCACACCTTCGCTTACCGGACCGACTATTTCGGCGAGGGTTCGATCACCGGTCGAGACGTGCCCGCGACCTGGCAGGAAATCAACGAAATCTCCATGGAACTCAAGGGCAAGACCGACCCGCTGACCGGGCTGGACGCTCATGGCTATCTTGATCCCCTCAAGGGCTGGGGCGGATTCGGCTTCTATTTCCTGGAGAACCGCGCGGCGGCCTATGCCAAGCATCCGAACGATCCGGCATGGCTCTTCGATCCCGACACGATGAAGCCCAGGGTCAACAACCCGGCCTGGGTGCAGGCGATCCAGGACGTTCTCGACCTTATCGAGGCGGATGCCTACCCGGCGGACCAGATCAACGCAGACCCGGGCACGACCGCGTTCCAGCAGTTCCTCGCCGGCACTGGCTCGATGCTCATGTGGTGGGGTGATGTGGGCTCGAATGCGCGCACTTCGGACACCTCTGTCGTAGGCGACGTGGTGGGCTTCGGAATCAATCCGGCCTCTGACCGAGTCTACAACGCGGCCACAGGGGCGTGGGAAGACACCGTGAACGAGGCGCCCAACATGGCCTATATCGGCTGGGGCGTGTACGTCATGGCGACGGTCGACAGCGACTCGAAGAAGCAAAGGGCGGCCTGGTCGGCGGCGGCGCATCTCGGGGGCAAGGATCTCTCGCTGTGGGCCTCGGCATATCCCTCTGGATTCCAGCCCTACCGGAACAGCCACTTCAACTACGACGAGTGGGAAGAGGCAGGCTACGACCGCGCGTTCATCGAAGACTACCTCGGCTCGAATGCGGACAGCTACAACCATCCCAACGCGGCCATCGAACCCCGAATTCCGGGAATCTTCCAATACTACTCGGTCGCGGAAGACGAACTGGCAAAGGGCTTCGCGGGCCAGTATGGCTCGGCTCAGGAAACGGCTGACGCCATCGCCGCTGCCTGGGAGAACATCACTGACCAGATCGGGCGCGACCAGCAGATCGCGCTCTACAAGGCCTCTCTTGGGCTCTGAAC
Organism: Boseongicola sp. SB0675_bin_26; assembly: GCA_009843725.1. Classification (GTDB taxonomy): domain Bacteria; phylum Pseudomonadota; class Alphaproteobacteria; order Rhodobacterales; family Rhodobacteraceae; genus JAJEFO01. Next base: position 4,251 of record VYCX01000569.1, on the reverse strand, counting down.
CGGGCCCTGCCGCGCATTCGCGGCAACAAATCTCCGGGGGGCCTCCAGTGCGGCCCCCCGGGTTTTTCACCAAGAGCCGAAACGCATGAGCCAAGGTGACCTTCTGCACGTCGTGACCGGCGACGACATCGGGGAGCGACGCAGGTTCATCGGCAAGGCCCTCGTCTGGGGGTCCTTTGCGGTCATGGTCGCGGCATTCGCCTGGTGCGCCATGGCGCAGACCGGATATCTGGCCTGGGAGCTGGCGAACTGGCGAGCGGCGCTCTATGCCTATCTCTTCTGGGCCACCTGTCTGTGCATAGCGCAGGTCGTGCTGCACGGCGAACAGGGGAAGCGGACACTGTTCGTGCTGCCCGCAACGCTCTTTGTCGTTGCGATGGTTGTCTTTCCGCTGATTTTCGCGCTGACGCTTGCCTTCTCCAACTGGAATCTCTCGGCATTCGAGGGACCGCGATTCAACGGCTTCGACAACGTCCGGCAGATGTGGACCGACCCGTTCTACTGGAACGCGCTGAAGAACATGGTCTACTACACGCTCGCGATACTCGTGGAATACGCCATTGCCTTCGGTCTGGCCCTGATCCAGGCAAGTCAGATCCGGGCGCGGAAGTTCTTTCGCGTGGCGTTCCTGATGCCGCTCATGCTGTCGCCCGTGGCCGTGTCCTGGATGGTCGGCAAGTCAATGCTGGAGATCCGGTTCGGGCCGATCTCGCGGCTGGCGCGCTGGCTGGGCTGGGACCGGCCAAGCTTCTTCGGCGACCCCGAGATTGCACGGCTGACCATCATGATCATGGACGCCTGGACGTTCATTCCCTTCATGATGATCATGCTGCTCGCCGGACTTCAGGCAATCCCGCGCGAGGTTCAGGAGGCCGCCCGTGTCGATGGCGCCAGCGGCTGGCGAAGCTTCTGGGAGGTGACGTTCCCCCTGATGCTTCCCGTCTCGCTGACGGCGATCCTGATCCGCATCATCTTCAAGCTGAAGCTGGCCGACATCATCATCAACGTCACGTCCGGCGGTCCTGGCGGCGCGACGGACAGCGTGACGAGCTTCATCTTCCGCGAGTATCGAGACCGTTCCAACGTCGGCTACGGGACGCTGCTCGCGATCGTCTACCTCGTGCTGATCGTCGTCGCCATCACGGTCTTCATGAAGGCGGTCGACCGCTGGATGAACCCGAGGTACTGAGATGGCCGAGCAGATCTTTCACGACCATTCCAGCGACCTTTCGTACAAGGCAAAATGGTATGCGGGACGTGCGGCGGTCTACGGCATCCTGATCTTCTGGACGGTCGTTTGCCTGTTTCCGATCTACTGGACCGTCACCACGAGCTTCAAGCTGGCTCCGAACGTCATGCAGGGACACATGATTCCCTTTGTCGACTTTTGGCCGGCCTGGAAAGGCTGGGACAGTCTTGGCCTTTCGCCACGACTGATCGGGCAGGACTCCACCGTGCGCGAGGAATTCCTGAAACGCTTCACCAACTCGGCGATCACCAGCGTTTCGGCCTCGGTTCTGGCGGTGGTCCTCGGTTCGCTCGCCGCCTACGGCCTCAGCCGGTTCCGCTACAAGTTCGGCTTCATGCGGAATCCGGACATCTCGTTCTTCTTCCTCAGCCAGTTGATCCTGCCACCGGTTGTGCTCGCCCTGCCCTTTCTGGTGCTCTATCGCTCGCTCGACCTCCTTGACACGCGGATAGGCCTCATTCTCCTGTACACGCTGACGGTGCTTCCGATTGTCATCTGGATCATGCGTGACCAGTTCCAGTCGATCCCGGTGGAACTTGAGGAAGCCGCGCTCGTGGACGGGCTCTCGATCTGGCAGGCGTTCCTGACGATCGTCATGCCAATTGCCCTTCCCGGCATGGTCGCTGCGTTTATCCTGTCCCTTGTCCTGACGTGGAACGAGTACTTCTTTGCTGCACTGCTGACCTCTACCGACGCCAAGACGCTGCCGGTGATGGTGGCGAGCCAGACCGGCAGTCAAGGCATAAACTGGTGGGCGATGGCAGCGCTCTCGACCGCCGCGATCGTGCCGCTGATCATCATCGGCGTGGTTCTCGAACGCTTCATAATAAAGGGAATGGCCGCAGGCGCGGTGAAGTGACAAGAACGGCGAACGACAGGTGCCTGCGTCTTGTGCCGAAACCGGCGTTCAAGGCCCACGGCCGCGAGGACCGAGGCGAGCCGCTGCCCTTGCGCGACCCTCCGCGGGAGACGCGCGTGCGGCGGCGAATGCACGGGACCGCGCGGTGCAGCGCTGAATGGGCGAACCATGCCTTGCCCGGGGCTCGCCTCGTCATCATTTCAGGGCATGTCCGACGCCCTGACGCCAGGAAGCGGGCATGACGTCACTGCTGGTCCGCCGCCTCCAGGTCTTCGCTCAATTCGGCCGCGATGTCCTTCGTCTTCTCGTAGAGACGCAGGAAGCGCCGGTAGTGACGGTCATGCATGGCCAGGCGTCTCGGATTGACTTTCTCCACCGGCGGGTTCCAGGCAGCGATGTCCTCCCATTGAGCCTGCCCGACGGCAAGCGCCGCGAGGAATGCGTCGCCATAGCTGGCGCCTACCGAGATCCTGCTGACGGTCTGGGAAACGTCGCCAAAATCCGAGGTTGACTGCAGCCAGAGAGAATTCCTGGTGCCTCCGCCGACAGCCAGAATGCGTTCCGGATTTGCGCCTGCGTCGCGGTAGGTCTCGATCACATGGGCGGTGCCCATGGCGATGCCTTCGATCAGTGCGCGGTAGATGTCGCCTCTTGCATGGGTCAGGTTCAGTCCGAAAAAGACGCCTTTCGCCTTTGGGTCGTGAATCGGTGTGCGCTCGCCCGAGAAATAGGGAAGCACTATCAAGCCATTGGAGCAGGGCGGCGATTCGGCGGCCTCGGAGGCAAGCCTGGAAAACGCCTCTTCGCGACCGAGATCCCCGGCGAACCGATCGCGAAACCAGTGGGTGAGGGTGCCCGAGGTCGCGAGCCCCGCCATGGATGCATGCTGGCCGGGGACCAGCCAGGGCGCATACCAGAGACGCGGGTCTCGAACCGGATCGTCGGTTACCTGGATGACGAAAACGGTCGAGCCATACATCATCATCATGTCGCCGGGATTGCGAACGCCGACGCTGACGGCTTCCGCCGCCGCGTCGATGGTGCCGCAAGTAACGGGCGTGCCTTTCGCGAGGCCGGTTTCGCCAGCGGCCCAGGCAGTGACGAAGCCCGCAATTTCACAGCTCCAACAAAGCTTCGGCAGCCGGTCAAGCGGAACGATCTCGTCGGTCAGCGCGTCCGACCAGCCAAGCCTGTTCACGTCGTAAAGCGGGCTGAAATTTGCCGCCGTATAGTGGTCGATCACGCATTCGCCGGTCAGGCGGTGCGTGATGAAACTCGTCGAGGTCAGCATCTTGTGCGTCCTGGCATGCAGATCGGGACGGTTTCGCTTGAGCCATAGAATTTTCGGTCCGACCGATTGCGACGTCAGGGCGTTGCCGCAGGTTGCGAGGATTTCATCTTCGCCAATCCGGGCGTTGAGATATGCGATCTCCTTCTCCGCCCTGGTGTCCACGCCGTAGAGGACACCGTTCATAAGCGGACTTCCATCGGCATCGACAGGCAGCATGCAGGGACCGATGGCTGAGACCGCGAGCGCAGCGATATCGTTGGGATCAATGCCGCTCTCGGCAATGAGCTGGCGGATGATCCGTACGGCATCTCCCCACCAGTCCTCTTCCGGCCGATGCTCTGCCCAACCCGGTTGGGGCACGAGCATCTCGTGCGGATGCGCGGCCTGCGCGACAATTTTGCCAGCACTGACGCACACCAAGGCTCCCTTGGATTCGTAGGTCCCAATGTCGATGCCGAGAGTGTATGTCATGGACTCCGGTCCCGGTCGTCAGTCGCGTGAAAGGCTGAAGCGTGGGCCGATGCGAGCGAGCGCAGCAATCAGGAGTTTGCACAATGCGTCAAGATCACGGAGATCCACGACCTCGCACGCAGAGTGCGAATAGCGCATGGGAAACCCCACGTCGATCGACGCGACACCTTCGCCGACGAACTGAACATAGGACAGATCGGTCAGCACTCCGGTCTGCGCACTGCGCTGGAGCGGCACGCCGATTGCACCAGCGGCTTCTTCGAACAGCCGGACCAGCGCCGGGTGCGGGATCACTCCATTGAGCGTACCCCGCCCGTGGAAACTGTATAGGCTGATGCCCGGCCCCTGACCTAGCCGCATCTCGCCGCGATCGACCATGTC
>VYCX01000447.1:1427-5713 GCA_009843725.1 Boseongicola sp. SB0675_bin_26 | reverse complement strand
GATCCAGGACGTCCCGGACGGCGATTATGGCGTGGGCGGCGTGCCGGTCTGCATGCACAGAAGAGAGTGACCGGCCACCGAATTCAATGTCGGGCGATGCGCGAACGGTCCCCGCCGCCGCCCATGCGCCGCTCCCTGTAGATGATGAGAAGGCCGCCGCCGACGAGCAGCAACGCCCCCGGCAGCAGGTCGTCAACGGGTGACTCGGAAAAGATCAGCCAGCCGAGAGCGAATGCATTGGGTATTCCGAAATACGTCAACGGCGCCTGGTTGCTGGTCTCCGTCATGCGGAAAGAGAAGACGAGACAAAGAACAGCCGATCCGCCGAAGGCGCCCATAAGCGCAATCAACCCGAAGTCTCGCAGGCTCGCGATCTGGGTGAAGCCGCCGAAGATCAAGGCCAATGCAAGGGCTCCCGCCGCTGCAGTCGCCGACGAGTAGAGATTGAAGAGCGGTGTTGGCACGTCAGCGTCAACCAGGCGGGCAGTCACGCCGGTGAAAGCGTACAATGCGGCCGCGCCGACGGGCAGCAAGGCGGTCCACTCGAATGCGTCAGCCCCGGGCCGAGTGATCATGACCACTCCAGCAAAGCCGATCCCGACCGCCGCCCAGCGAACCAGGCCCACGCGCTCACCGAGAATTGGAACGGCCAGGGCTGTGGTGAACAAGGCCGTGGAATAGGAAATCGTTGTGGCCGTGGCAAAGGCCATGAGGCCCAGTGAAAGGTAGAACAGCAATTGCGCGAACGTGACGGCAACACCGCGCCACACGGCCAGCCGCCACTGCCGCAGTGCAAGCTTCCGGCCGTTCTGACGCCATGAGGCGCTCATCCATAGCGCGATCACGCTTGGAACGAGACCGAAGATGTTGCGATAGGCCGACAGCTCGACCGCACTGTAGCCGGTCGACAGGTACTTGATGAGCAAGCCCATCAGGTCAAAGAGAACGAGTGCGACGATGCTTATGGCGATCGCGAGCACGGTACTGTCCGGTCGCCGTTGCATCACCGGAATCCCTGCGGCGGCATGCCGAAACGTCCACGCCGGCAACATGCCATGGGAGCAATTGCCTGAAGTTCTTCAGGCAATTGGCGCGAGTCGGCCGGAATGGTCTTGTCTGGTCTCGACGTCGGCCACCGGGAATCGAAGAACGGAGGCTCGCCCCTGGCACGAACGAGAACCAGGGAAAGGTTCAAGGGCGGCCGACCCAGCATGACATGGCCAACGGAAACGCTACAGTGACGGATCGTGCCCTCAGCGGTCCCGATGGCTGGTTCAGGCAACACCCAAAGCCGCCTTGCGTTCTTCAAGTGCTTCACGGATCATCGCAACGAGCCTGGGATTGTCGCATTCCTCGATCGAGCGGACCTTGATGTGCCTCATTCTGGACCCCGTCCCTTCAAGCAGCTTGTCGGGGTTCGAAATGTCTACTCCTCGATAAAACCCGAGATTGACCCAATTCTTGTAAGGCAGAATGTAGCAGTAGCCTTCGCTCATCTTCTTTGGTCCGATGCCAAATGTCGCCGCCCGGTCGCCCAGCCGTACGACAATGCAGGCATCAGGATCTACGGAAAGCAGGAGTTCCTTCAATCGGATCGTGACAGGCCGAAGTGGCTCCGGCGTCATTTCGACAAGGTCATTGAACGCGCCAAATTTTTGACCCGGCATAGGTCCATCCTGCAATTGATCACTCCCACCTGACTCCAGGTTACCATTGGAAGTCCAGCAGACAATCACGGAAGGACCGACCTTCATGCACACTGCACAGCTGTAGATTTGGGCTCTCTGCCCGAATTCGTCGCGCTGCGAGCGAATGGCGGACTTTCTGAGGGCTATGTGGATCAATGCGTCTGCAGTCCCCTGCGCGCAATCTTATGGAAGCGCTTAGAGCAGGTAGGGCTCCTGCGCGCGGATCCTGAACTGGAGCGGGATTCTCCCAATTGATGCTTTCCGGAACGGCCCTTCCGATCAGCCCGCAGGTCAATGGCAGTATCCCGTTGCCCACGTCGAGATTGCAATGACCTGTCTCCATTGCAGCGTTGCCGGAGATGCGGGAATTGCCGTCTTCCGGATCCTGGCGGGGCCGCGTGGCAACAAGACTGTGTCGACAACAAGTCTGTTGATCTTCGTTGCTAGTGGGAATATAGTGGGCAGGATGTGGGGCAACGAATCCCCATGACGATGCCAGGGAGAACCAGCCATGCCGCACGAAGTAAGGATTCCGGACTACGTGATCGAACGGATAATGGCCAAACGTGGCAAGCTGGAGGTGTTTGACAGTTTCGAGGCAGCGAAGACGGCATTTCTCGTCATCGACATGCAGAACTTCTATGTTGCAGAGGTCGATACGGCGATCTCCATCGTTCCCAACATCAATCGCATTGCGGCAGCTTGCCGTGACAAGGGCGTCCCGGTGATATGGGTCATTATGAAATGCGCCGAGAAAGAGGGCGAGCCGAGTCAATGGCCGATATATCACCGGTACTTCTTCACCGAGGCGAAGGGACAGAACCATCTGACCAAGCTTTCGCCCGGTAACGAGGGATTCGAGATCTACCCGGGCCTGGACGTGAAGCAGGAGGACCTGGTGGTGACCAAGCGCCGGTTCTCGCCGTTCATCGTGGGTGCGTCGGACCTGCATGACATTCTGCAGGAGATGGGGGTCGAGAACCTGATCGTGGCCGGGACAGCGACCAACATGTGCTCCGAAAGCACGGCACGTGATGCGATGATGCTGGATTACAAGGTGATGATGGTCGAGGACGCAAATGCAGCCCGATACGACGAGGACCACATCGTCGGATTGACCTCGTTCTACCAGAGCTTTGGTGACGTCAGGACAACCGATGACGCGATTGCAATGATCGACTGATCCGATGTCGGGCGACACGCAAATCGCTGTCTCGACGGAAGGTGGCGCAGGCGTCATCCGCTTCGCCCGGCCTGAGGCGCGCAATGCGCTGACCGATCAGATGCTGTCGGAGACCCGTGCCCGGATGGAGGCGTGGGAGAGGGACCGGTCCATCGTTTCGGTGATCCTGACCGGTAACGATGCCGCCTTCTGCGCCGGCGGCGATGTCAAGGGCGCCGCGGCCAGCGACTTGGCCACCTTTGAGAAGTACCGTCACAGGCATACGCAATCCGTCTGGCACGACTTTGTGCGGTTCCTTGGCAACTATACCAAGCCCGTGATTGCAGCCGTTGAAGGCTACGCATTCGGGGGTGGGCTGGAGATCGCCCTCCGGTGCGATTTCATCGTCGGTTCCGAAACCGCGAAACTCGGACTGACCGAAGCCAGGCTCGGCCTCTTTCCGATTCTCGGTGGCGCTTGGTCGCTTGCCCGCACGGTGGGGGAGCGAAAGGCAAAGGAACTGGCATTCACGGGACGCCGCATTGATGCGGAAGAGGCTCTCGCGCTCGGCATACTGAACCACGTGGTGCCCGCCGGCCGCGCAGTAGCCAAGGCGATTGAGATCTCTGACGAAATCGAGACGAGCGCACCCTTGGCCGTCATGGCCGTCAAGCAGGCCGTCAACCGCGCGGCCTCCCAGACGTTCGAAGAGGCATTGGCGGCGGGAGGGGACCTTTCGGCACTGCTGATGTTTTCGGAAGACCGGGCGGAGGGCCTCGCCGCCTTCATCGAGAAACGCAAGCCCAAGTGGAAAGGCGCATGAACCGCAAGTTCGACGCCATTGTCATTGGAGGGGGCCACAACGGCCTGACCTGTGGCGCGTATCTTGCGCGTGCGGGCAAGAGGACGCTCGTGCTCGAACAGAAGCCGGTCGTTGGCGGCGCAAGCGTCACCGAGGAGTTCTCGCCGGGCTTTCGCGCCTCGACCTATTCCTACATACTTGGCCACCTGCATCCGAAGGTCATCGAGGATCTTGAGCTGAAGAGATTCGGGCTGGAGTACTGCCCGCAGCCAAACGTCTTCAATCCGACCGAAGATGACGGGATCATCTTCACCGCGGACCCGGCAAGGACCCGCGAACAGATCGCGCGGTTTTCGCAAAGGGACGCCGAGAACTACCCGAAGTTCTTCGAACGCCTGCGGTCTTCGGTCGATATCCTGCGCAGGCTGCAGCTCGAGACGCCCGTGAATCCGTTCCGCGGCGATCCCGCAGGCTTGTGGACAGCCGCGCGCTTCGCATGGCGCTACCGCAAGTCGGAAGCAGAGTTCTACGACCTGGTGCGCGCCCTTTCGATGAGTGCCCACGACTATGTCAGCCGGTGGTTCGAGCACGACCTTGTCAAGGCCAAGTTCATGTTCTGGGGCACGATGGGGAT
>VYCX01000447.1:0-1327 GCA_009843725.1 Boseongicola sp. SB0675_bin_26 | reverse complement strand
GAGGATGTCAAGGGAATCCGGTCCCGCGGCAACGGCTTCAAGATTCTCTGCGCCGTGGACCGGCTGCCGCAATACAAGGGCTTCAGCGCGGAAAGGACCGGGGTCGACTACCCGGCCTATTGCCACATCTGCCCGACGCCCGAATACCTGGAGCGCGCCTATCAGGAAGCAAGGTTCGGCTGGTACTCGACCAATCCCTACCTAAGTCCGAACGTGCCCACCCATACCGACCCGTCGCTCGCCCCCGCGGGCAAGCACGTTGTCGTCATCTATGGCGGCGTCTCGCCTCACGAACTGCGCAATTCCGACTGGGACCGGGAAAGGCCGCAGCTGGTCAAGAACGCCTTTGCCGTCATGGACCGCTTCGCGCCGGGCTTCTCCAGGAGCGTGATCGACCACAAGGCGATCACGCCGAAGGACATCGAGGCCGACATCAACATGCCCGGCGGCAATGCCGATCATGGCGAACTGAGCCTGGACCAGCTCTTCTTCATGCGCCCGGTGCCGCGCTATGCCGACTATCGCAGCCCGGTGAAGAACCTCTACCAGACGGGCGCTTCGACCCATCCCGGCGGGTCGGTCTCGGCGCTGCCTGGCCACAACGCCGCAAGGGAAATCCTGAGTGACTGGAGATGGCGTGCATGAGCACGCACCGAAAATACGACGCCATCGTGGTGGGCGGCGGTCATAACGGCCTGACTTGCGGCGCCTATCTGGCGCGCGCGGGCAAGAGGACGCTCATCCTTGAACAGAAACCCTACGTCGGCGGGGCGAGCGTCACGGAAGAGTTCTCTCCCGGATTCCGCGCCTCGACCTATGCATTCATCCTTGGCCATCTGCATCCCAAGGTGATCGAGGAACTGGAACTGAGGAAGTTCGGGCTGGAGTACTACCCGCAACCAAACGTCTTCAACCCGACCGAAGACGACGGGATCATCTTTTCGAAGGACCCGGTGAAGACCCGCGAGCAGATCGCGCGGTTTTCGCGAAGCGACGCGGAGAACTACCCGAAATTCTTCGCCCGGCTGCAATCGACCATCGAAATCCTGCGCAGGCTGCAGCTCGAGACGCCCGTGAACCCCTTCCGCAAGGATCCGGCGGGCATCATGAGGACGCTCGGATTCGCCTGACGCTACCGGAACGCCGAGAAGGAGGTGTACAACCTCCTTCACGCGCTTTCAATGAGCGCGCATGACTATGTGGGGCAGTGGTTCGAGAATGACCTGGTCAAGGCCAAGTTCATGTTCTGGGCGACGATCGGGGGCAATGTCGGCGGGTGCGTTTCTGATATGGGGTAGGTTATTCCCGTTCTGTTCTTCCTTCATAC
>VYCX01000275.1 GCA_009843725.1 Boseongicola sp. SB0675_bin_26 | reverse complement strand
ATCGAGGATCGCATAACCCCGGACATAATTGCCTGAATGATTGCGGTGCCTTGCCGCGGGCGGTAGTGTCGCGCCGTCATCGAGGAGGTGCCATGACCCCGGCGGTCGGCATTGTCATGGGAAGCCAGTCGGACTGGCCGACGCTCAAGCCGGCGTCGGAAGTCCTGGACGAGCTTGGCGTGGAGCACGAAGTCCGCATCGTTTCTGCGCACCGGACGCCGGACCGGCTTTGGGAATACGGCAGGACAGCGAAGGACCGCGGATTGAAGGTGATCATCGCGGGAGCGGGCGGGGCGGCGCACCTTCCAGGCATGATGGCCTCCAAGACTCCGTTGCCGGTCGTCGGCGTTCCGGTGGAAACCCGTGCGCTCAAGGGCGTGGACAGCCTTTACTCGATTCTCCAGATGCCGCGCGGGTATCCGGTGGCCACCATGGCGATCGGCAAGGCTGGCGCCTGCAACGCCGGGCTGCTGGCGGCAGGCATCCTTGCATTGTCGGATCCGGGGGTCGCAGAGCGGTTGGACGGATGGCGGGAGGCGCTTGCGAATTCTGTCGCCGAAGTGCCCCATGACGACTGACGCTCTGGCGCCGGGCCAGACCATCGGCATATTGGGCGGGGGACAGCTTGGGCGCATGCTTGCCATGTCGGCAGCCCGGCTCGGATTGCGCACGCATGTCTTTGAGCCGGGAGCGATGCCGCCGGCGGGCGAAGTCGCCGGCATGACCACCACCGCCGACTATCGCGACCGGGAAGCGCTCGCGGCCTTCGCGGGCGGCGTCGATGTCGTGACCTACGAATTTGAGAACGTTCCGGCAGAGGCGCTTGACCTGATCGAGGCAAGGGTGCCGATCCGTCCCAACCGACGGGCGCTGGCGGTCAGCCAGGATCGCCTGAGGGAGAAGCGTTTCCTGAACGGAATCGGTTTGGCGACGGCACCGTTCCATCCCGTCGACTCCGCCTCGCCGAATGCCGCGAGCATCCTGAGGCAGGCAATGGAAGCCGTCGGGCTTCCGGCCATACTGAAGACCCGCCGGCTTGGCTATGACGGCAAGGGCCAGGTGCGGATCGAGGACACGGGTTGCAGTGCCGACGCGCTTGCCTCCATGGCGGGCGCGGAGGCCTTGCTGGAAGGCTTCGTGGCCTTCGAGCGGGAGGTCAGCGTCATCGCGGCGCGAGGCGCCGACGGCAGGATCGCATGCTTCGAGCCGGGCGAAAACGTCCACATGGACGGCATCCTGCGCACCACCAGGGTTCCCGCACGGATCGACCGGAAGACACGGGGACACGCCTGCGAGATCGCGGCCGCGATCCTGAACGCGCTTGACTATTGCGGAGTGATCGGAGTCGAACTCTTCGACACGGCGAACGGGCTGATCGTCAACGAGTTCGCGCCGCGCGTGCACAATTCGGGGCACTGGACGGAAGCCGGAGCCGTCATAGATCAGTTCGAACAGCATGTCCGGGCCGTGGCTGGCTGGCCCCTTGCCGCCCCGATTCGGCACTCGGACGTGGAGATGACCAATTTCATCGGTGAAGACCTGGCTGACGTTCCTGCCATCGCCCGCGAAGACGGGGCGCGGCTTCATCTCTATGGCAAGGCGGAGACGAGGGCCGGACGCAAGATGGGGCATGTAACGCGCGTCCTCGGTCCCGCGACGGGTCCATGATGGAAGGGCCGCGCCTGTCGGTCCGGGGGATCGTCCTGCGGGACGACCGGTTGCTGATGGTCAATGCCTGGCCGGACGGAAGGAGCGATCTCATCTGCGCCCCGGGCGGCGGCGTCGAACGGGGCCGTTCCCTTCCTGACAACCTCGTCAGGGAAGTCCACGAGGAAACCGGCCTGACCGTGGAGGTCGGCCCGGCCGTGCTGGTCAACGAATTCCACGATCCGGCAGGCACGTTCCACCAGGTCGACATCTACTTCCGCTGCGAGCTGGTCTCGGGCGATCCCGACGGCGACTGGACGGATGTCGGGGGCGTGGTCACCCGAACGCTATGGCTGACCCGGGACCAGCTGGCACGCCACCGGTACAAGCCGGATTCGCTGCCGGACGTGGCTTGGGGCAACGGCGGTGAAGCGGTCTACGATGCCTTGGAGCCCATCGTCAGATAGGCAATGGACAGGGCCGGGTTCGCAACCTAACGTGCCGGCATGGAACATCTTCGGCTCGGAGTGAACATCGACCACGTGGCCACCGTGCGCAACGCGCGCGGCGGCGACTATCCTGACCCGGTTCGGGCGGCGAAGCTTGCCGAGGAGGCCGGTGCGGACGGGATCACCGCGCATCTCCGCGAAGACCGGCGCCACATAACCGACCATGACATCGAGCGGCTGACCGAGGCGCTTGGCGTGCCGTTGAATTTCGAGATGGCGGCCACGGAGGAGATGCAGGCCATTGCGTTGCGCCACCGGCCGCACGCCGTGTGCATCGTTCCGGAAAAGCGGGAGGAACGCACGACCGAAGGAGGCCTCGAAGTGGCGCAGGACGAGAACCGCCTGGCGCATTTCATTGCACCGTTGCGCGAGGCAGGTTCACGGGTCTCGATCTTCATCGCTGCGGAAAGGCGCCAGATCGAGGCTGCAAACCGGATCGGGGCCCAGGTGATCGAGTTGCACGCGGGCGCCTATTGCGACGCCCATGCCGAGGGCCGCCTTGCCGAACGGGACGCCGAGCTTGCCCGTCTCCGCGAAATGGCGACCTTTGCGCACTCTCTCGGTCTGGAGGTTCATGCAGGCCACGGCCTGACCTTCGAGACGGTCGCGCCGGTCGCCGAGTTCCCCGAACTGCGCGAGCTGAACATCGGGCACTTCCTTGTCGGCGAGGCGATCTTTGTCGGGCTTGGCCCATCGATCACCGAAATGCGCCGCATCATGGACGAGGCGCGCAGCGCCGCCTGAAGGCGCCCTGCGAGGCCGCCCCGGGGGCGGCCTCGCGAGCGAATGGCGCCAAGCCGGTGGCCTGGCCCCGGACTGTGACCTATGCCGTGGCCTTGGTCAGGGCCTGGTCCAGGTCCGCGATGATGTCGTCCGGATCCTCGATGCCGATCGACAGCCGGACAACGTTGGGCAGTGCGCCCGAGGCTTCCCTCTGCTCGTCGGTCAGCTGGCGGTGCGTTGTCGAAGCCGAGTGGGTGATCAGCGAGCGCGCGTCGCCAAGGTTGGCGACATGGCTGAACAACTCGACGGAATCGACGAGTTTCACGCAGGCGTCATAGCCGCCCTTGACCGCAAAGCTGAACAATGCGCCGGCCCCCTTGGGGCAAATGCGCTCGACCCGATCATAGTACGGCGAGCTCTTGAGACCTGCGTAGGTCACGCTCTCGATCCGATCGTCGGATTCCAGCCAGTTGGCAACCTTTTCGGCGTTTGCCACATGCTTTTCCATGCGGAGCGACAGTGATTCGATCCCCATCAAGGTGTAGTGTGCGCCCTGCGGGTTCATCGTCGTGCCAAGATCGCGAAGCCCGACCGCGATCGAATGGAACGTGAAGGCCATCGGACCGAGCGCCTGGTGGAAGTTGAGGCCGTGATAGGCCGGTTCGGGCTCCGACAGCGACGGGAACTTGCCGGACGCGGACCAGTCAAACTTGCCCGAATCCACCAAGGCCCCGCCTGTCACGGTTCCGTTGCCGGTAAGGTACTTGGTTGTGGAGTGCACGATGAGGGTCGCACCGAAATCGATCGGGCGGCAGAGGTATGGCGAGGCCGACGTGTTGTCGACGATGAGGGGCAGCCCGACCTCTTCCGAGAGCCTGCCAATGGCGTCCAGATCGGTGATGTAGCCGCCCGGGTTGGCGATCGACTCGCAGAATATCGCGCGCGTGTTCTCGTCGACAGCGGCCTTGACGGCGTCAAGGTCGTCGAAATCCACCAGCTTCGCAGACCAGCCGAACCGCTTGATGGTCTGGGTGAGCTGCGTGTACGTCCCGCCATAAAGCCGTGTCGATGCCACGACGTTGCACCCCGGCATCATCAGCGGGAAGAGGGCCATGATCTGCGCTGCATGGCCTGAAGAGCAGCCTATGCCGCCGACACCGCCCTCTAGCGCGGTTATCCGCTCGGCCAGCGCGGCCACGGTCGGGTTTGTCAGCCGGGAATAGATCCAGCCCACTTCCTGGAGGTTGAACAGGGCGGCGGCATGTTCGGCATCACGGAACACGAAAGCGGTTGACTGGTAGATGGGTATCTGGCGTGCGCCGGTCGCGGGGTCGGGCGTGTTGCCTGCGTGCACCTGCACTGTATCAAAGCCTTGCGGGCGATCGGACATGTCGTGGTTCCTCTTGTTCTGAAATGTCGCGGGAACCTACGCGGGGCTCTGGACGGCTGCAACGGGAATGTTCCGCGCATGGCGTGGCGTTCGGTCGTGACCGCGATCTGTCATTTCAGGCCGGCCTCGGCGGCTTCCGGGAGCGGCTGCCAGACGGGGGCACGCTTGGCGATGAATGCCTCTATGCCTTCCCGGGAATCGCGATCCAGCAGGTCTTCGACCATGACGCGGGCCGTATGGGCATAGGCCTCGCCGAGTGGCATTTCGAGCTGCGTGTAGAACGCTTCCTTGCCGATCTTCAACGTCGCGGGAGACTTGGATGCGATCCGCGAGGCCAGTTCCGCGGTGGCTGCAGCCAGCCGGCCGGGCTCCACGACGCGATTGACCAGGCCGAGCGTCTGGGCGCGTTCGGCGGAAATGGTCTCGCCTGTCAGCGACATTTCCATGGCGGGCTTCCGTCCGACGTTTCGTGACAAGGCAACCATGGGCGTGGAGCAAAACAGCCCGATTTTGACTCCGGGAGTGGCGAAGCCGGCGTCGCTGGAGGCCACGGCGAGGTCGTAGGACGCGACGAGTTGGCAGCCAGCTGCCGTGGCGACACCTTGAACGGAAGCGATGACGGGCTTTGGGCATCGGACAAGGGTCTGCATCATGTCCGAGCATGCTTCCATCGCGCGTTCGAAGAATGCCCGGCCGCCGTCGGGACCTGTCCTTGCCTGAGTGATTTCCTTCAGGTCGTGGCCTGCCGAGAAGACCGGGCCTTCTGCCCCAATGACGATGACATGGACGCCTTCATCCGTTGCCAGCTCTTCCGCGGCCTGGCGCAGCCGGTCGATCAGTTCGAGTGACAAGGCGTTGCCACGTGCGGGGCGGTTGAGCCGCATTTCGGCGACGGCACCGGTTCGGGTCTTAGGCAGAATGTCGTCCATGTCGCGGGTCCCTTGGCTTGTCGCGGAACGGGTCGGCGTTTTCCGGATTGTGGCTTGGGTGCGCGGGAATGGCCATAGTTGCGGCCCTTGACAGCATTCATGTTTCCGCATCGCGCTTCCGGAGAGGCATGGGCTGCCTTGCGTGGACGACCCTTCGCATGTTGCATCGGCATGTCGACCTTGCCCTTCGATCCGCCACGACGGCCAAGAACTTGCATGCGTGGCGATCGTCGGCCCTCCGTCAGTGCCAGGCAACGTCCGCGAGGCCAATGAGACGCGTTGCAGCGGGCAAGGAAAGGCATCGCTGACTTCGGCATCGGTCGCCCATCGAACAGCCCGCTTAGCCACGCTTCCTGGTTTTCGCTTCGCACCGGGGACCGAGCGATCGGGCGCGCAATTGGCAAGGCGGGTTCAACGTCCCCGAATTCGGGGATCGAGGGCGTCGCGAATCCCGTCACCGATGTAGTTCACGGACAGCACGATGAGCGAGATCATGAGGCCGGGCCAAAGAACGCGTTCTGGATAGAGTTCCATC
>VYCX01000317.1 GCA_009843725.1 Boseongicola sp. SB0675_bin_26 | reverse complement strand
ATCCAGACCATTTCGATCCGGCCCCCTGCATCCTTGATCAAGTTGAAGACCGGGCTCCACGCCTCGGATTCCTCAACCATGTCATTCGCTCCCGCCTCGCTTTCCCGGGTGCGGCGGCAGATGACCGCCTTCGAGAAATCTTCCTTGTCGACGACGCTTGCCATTCAACGCGGTCCTGTCGGTTCGTGTCTCGCTTGGCGAGATCACAGATCTTCGCAAACGTTTGCATGAACGTAAAGCCATTCCGCGAATCAGTCAAGAAAATTTGCGCAACCGTTTGCACGTGTCCTGGAATCCGGTATACTCCTCTGCAACGCAAAGGGCGGAGACATGAAGAAAAGCGTTACAATCAAGGACGTTGCAAGAGAGACCGGCGTTCATGTCGCAACGGTCTCGCGGGCGCTGTCACCGAACGCACGTGCGCTCCTGTCCGCGGAGGTCGTGGCGAAAATCCGCAAGACGGCCGATGCCATGGGATATCGGCCGAATCGCGTCGCCGCCGGGCTCAGGACCCGTCGCACCATGACCGTGGGAATCATGATTCCAGACATCACCAACACCCTGTTTCCGCCGATCGTGCGCGGAATGGAAGGCGCGCTGGAACCCGCCGGATACGCCTCGATCCTGGTCAACACGGACAATGACCCGGATCGCGAGGCGCGCCTGTTCGACGTGCTGCTGCAGCGCGGCGTGGACGGGATCATCGATGCCGCGGTGACACATATGGATCCGCACCTGGTGCGCATCTCCAAGGACGTTCCCGTTGTCACGGCGAACCGGATGGTGGAAGGCTCCGGAATCCCGTCGGTCATCAACGACGACGCCGGCGGAATCCGGATGATCCTGCAAAGGCTTTACGATGCCGGGCACCGAGACATCTGCCACATCGCGGGGCCGGACGACCTGTCGACCGGCATTCAGCGGCGAGAGGCGTTCGAGACCGAGGCAAAGGGCCTCGGCCTCAAGCTGCCGGGCACCGCCACAATCGTTGCCGAACGCTACAACGAGGATGAAGGCAGTCGATGCGCCCTTTCCGCACTGGAGAATTCCCCATGCGTGACCGCCCTCCTCTGTGCCAATGATCGCCTGGCGATCGGCGCCATCGATGCAGTCGCGTCGCTGGGGCTGAAGTGCCCCGAGGACATCTCGGTGACCGGGTTCAACGACATCCCTTTTCTCGACCTCATTCCGCCAGGACTGACCACCGTGCAGATCCTGCAATTCGATGTCGGGCGCATCGCGGCGGAAATCCTCCTGAAGCGCATGACCGAGCCCGACGCGCGAGTGCCCGAGACAACGATCATGCCGGTGTCGATCATCGATCGGAACAGCATTGCGCCCCCGAAGCCCGGCCGCGGCCGCAAGATGCGTGCCTCCGGCCGGTCGCGCAAGATGAAGCAAGGGTGATTCAATGGAACAATCGAACTCTCAGTGCGTCATCGCGGTCGAAGAGCACTTCATGCACGCTGCGCTTACGGAGCATTTCGCCGCCGCCGCACGTGGGCAGCCCGCACCTCTCATGGCCCGGCTCCACGACTTCACCGGCATCCGGATCGACGAGATGGACGCGGCGGGAATCGACATGCAGGTCTTGTCGCACCAGTCCCCGGGCAGCCAGCGACTTGCGGATGATGTCGCACGGGCGGCCTGCCGATCGGTGAACGATGCGCTTGCCGCCGTCATTGCCGAAACGTCCGACCGTTTCCATGGCTTCGCGATGATTCCCACGATGCTGCCACAGGCCGCGGCGGACGAGCTTCAGAGGGCGGTCGAGGAACTTGGGCTCAAGGGCGCGATGATCCATGGGATGAGTCGCGGCGAGATGATCGACGGCAAGGCCTACTGGCCGATCTTCGCCCGCGCCGAGAAACTGGACGTTCCCGTCTATCTCCACCCCGCCCTGCCCGACAAGGAGGTTACGGCCCGCTACTATGCGCCTTACGACGAATCCCACCCGATGTTCACGCGTGCCGCGTGGGGCTTCGGCGTGGAGGCCGGAACCCAGGCCATCCGGCTGATCCTCTCAGGCGTTCTTGACCGGCACCCGGATCTCAAGATCATTCTCGGTCACCTGGGCGAGGCCCTGCCCTTCTGGTTGCCGCGGATCGACGAGAGCCTCCGCCGACCCGGCGGGCCCTCGGTCGACTTCGGCGCCGCCTTCCGCCGGAACTTCTGGATCACGACCAGCGGGTTCTTCGCGGACGACGCGCTCCTGCTCTGTCTCAAGGTGCTCGAGCCCGAAAGGGTCCTTTTCGCGGTCGACTGGCCCTACGCGGATAACAGGGACGGGGTCGACTGGATGCACGAAGCGCCCGTGGACGCGGCGACCAGGGACGCGATTTTCTCGGGCAACGCGAAGCGGCTTCTGGGGCTTTGACCCGGGCGCGCTGCCCAGGCGCTCCCGTTCGCAGGCTCAGGGCAATTCGCGTCTGCGTCGGAAAACTCGGTGGCAAGGCATCCCGTCGGCGACCGCCCCGACGAATCCCGAGCGCGGCCAAACGGCTGTCGCCGGCCGGCACGGTGCCGTGGCCTGAGCATCATCCCGCGGCCCCGTTCGTCACGTTGCGTGCAGGCTCTCCTTGCAGAAGCACGCGAGAGACATTGTCCCATGCCTCGGCAAAGAGGCTTGCCCACGCCTGCCTCGTGACGCCTGCAATGTGCGGGGTCAGGATCAGCCGCCGCGCGCCGGCCGCATTCACGTTCAAAAGCGGGTTTTCGGGAGCGGGCGGCTCGCGCGAATAGACGTCAACCACCGCCCCGCCGATCTGGCCGGCCTCCAGCGCTTCCGCCAACGCCGCCTCGTCCACGATCCCGCCGCGCGCCGCGTTCACGAGAATCGCATCCGGCTTCATCAAGCCAATCTCCGCGGCGCCGATCATCCCGCGGGTCCCGTCTTGCAGCGGCACATGCAGGGTAACGATGTCCGCTGTGGCGAGCAATTCGCCGAGCTCGACACCGTCCTCACGGTCGATCGCAGGATCGCAGAGAATCACGTTTGCGCCCAGCGCCGCACACTGCCTCGCCGTCGCCTGGCCAATGATCCCGTACCCCACCACTCCAACCGTGAGTCCGGCAAGCTGGCTGAGGCCGCACCGGATCATCCGGTCTCGGACGTTCTCGTAGTCTCCCGCACGGATTGCTGCCGTGCTCCCGGGCAGGAACCGCAAGAGCGCCACAGCCGTGGCCACGACATATTCGGCCACGGCCAGTGCCGAACTTCCGGGAACGCCTGCGACCGCGATTCCAAGCCTTGCCAGTCCCGCGCCGTCCACGCGGTCGACGCCGGCCCCGGTAACCTGAACGAGGCGGATCGCCGATCCCGCGAACAATTCGGTTGCAAGCGCCGGCCCGACCGCTGGCATCACCAGGGCTTCGGCAGATCGCATCGCCTCGGCAAGCTCCCGGCTCTCCGGCGCCATGGCACGGATGCTGAGCGCCCTGGGCGGGACAACTCCGGCATTCGCAAAGTCCTCGAGCGGACGCAGGCAGATTACCTCAGGCACTGTCCCAGCTTTCGAACTCTCGCGTCCCGGGACGAATGTCGGCAACCGGGAAGACGCACAGGAGCGCAAGCGTCACGTTGCCGATGTTCATCGTCTGGTGCCGCTCGCCCGCTGGAACAAGCGCGGTGTCTCCGGGCGAAAGCGGATGATCGCCGCCATCGGTCCTGAGCGCTCCCTTGCCTTCAAGGACATGAATGACCTCCTCGAACCCGTCGTGGACATGCGGACCCCTGGCGGTCGTTCCCGGGGCGATCTCGACGAGCCGAACCGTCGAGGAGGACGCACCCGTGGCCGCCGAAGCCACCTCGGTTGCAATGCGGCCCGGCAGGTCCAGCACCTGCGCCTCTCTCCGCCGCACGATCCTGGCCATCAATCCGGTGCGCCCTTGAGCTGCGCGAGCAGTTCGGTTGCCTCCATCGCGACGTGGCCGGCGATGGCATCCATCATCTCGCGCCCTCTTTCCTCGGTTGCCCGAGACGGATCGCCGTACCAGCCCGAGGGCGCGATCTGGCGAATGTCGGTCAGCACCGGCTGGAACGTGCGGGTGCGACGAAGCCTGTCCATGCGCTGGCCTGTCACCAGCTCAGAGCCGCCGGTGGCACGGTCAAGATGGACGAGGTCTGGGCGGGCGGCGAGAACGGCAAGCGTCTCGATCTCGCCGGCGTGGGTCAGGCCGTTGCAGGCGTCTCCGTAGAGCTCCTCTGCCACGTAGCAGGCCTGCACGGTGGCAACGCGCATGCCAACTCGGCGATGGAGATCCTCCGCGGCGATGGCCAGAGAGGGAATGTTGCCTTCGTGCCAGTTGAGGATCAACAGTTCCCTTGCGCCGTGGCCCGCGGCACTTTCGCAGATCTCGACGACGACCCGCTGGTATGTCGCAGGCGTGAAGGTCACCGTTGCCTCGTAGGGCATGTGCATCGGGGTGACGCCAACGGACGGCGCTGGCAAGACAAGCCCGTTCATGAGTTCCGCAACCAGCTCGCAGATCCGGGTTGCGGCCATGATGTCGGTGCCTGCGGGCAGATGCGCGGCGTGCTGCTCAACCGAACCGCAAGGGAAGAGAACGAGAGGGTTCCTCGTCAATTGCGTCTTGATCTCCGGTTGGGTCAGGTCGGCGAAAATGCGGGTCGGAGGGTTCATGTCCGGTTCGCCTCGGCAGCAGCCATGACTTCGGAAAGCTTCACTGCAGCGCCGTTCCGTCCGACGGAGGCGAGCGCCGCATAGACGCAGGCAACCGCCTCGTTGCCGTTGGCTGCCGACAGGACAGAGGTCCGGCCCGTGCGGCAGCTGTCGGCGAACATGTCGAGCTCTGCCGCGAACATGTTGGTTTCGGGCTCTTCCAGGATCTCGCGCTTGCCGAATCCGTCCTTGCCGCGCTGGATGTAGAGGGTGGACGACTCGCGGATCGCTTCGGGCGTGTCCCAGGTGCCGAAGTCGATCTCGTAGTGCATGAGGCCCCTTGAACCGAAGACGCGAACGGAGAAGACGCCCGGCGAGGTCCAGCAGGCGCCGACATAGGCGATGGCGCCGTCCGCAAGGCGCAGGAGCGTCATGGACTGGTCGTCGACCTCTGCGCCGACGGGACTGAGCCTGGAGGCAACGGAGGAAGCCTCGACGATCCCTGCGCCGAGATGGTTCACCACGTCGAACATGTGAATGGCGAGCTGGGAGAGCGGCCCGCCGGGCGCGCGATCCCGGTACCAGCGCCATGTGTCAGGGGTGAGTTCCAGCGCCCGTTCGTTCGAGAAGTTCGCCTCGATGAAGCCGACCTTGCCAAGCTCGCCGGCATCGATGCGCCGCTTGATCTCGCGCACCCCGCCCAGGAGGCGGGCGGAATGGCCCACCGTGACGGTGATGCCGTAACGGTCCTGCAGCGCGTCGATGGCAAGGCCGTCCTCGAGGCTATGGGCAATCGGCTTTTCCGTGTAGACGTGCTTGCCGGCCTCGGCGACCTGCAAGGCAACCGGGTAGTGCTGTTCGTTCGGAACGGTCAGAATCGCGCCGTCGATGTCGTCGCAGGCGAGAATGTCGTCCAGCGTTCCGACGGACGGAACGCCCGTGTCGGCCTCGAACTTCACGCGATTCGCTTCGGAACGGCTGTAGCCCGCGACGATTTCAATCTTGTCCGAGAGGTTCGAGGCGCGCGTGAGCACTCTTGCCCACCTGCCAAGCCCGACGATTCCGACCCTCACCATTGCTCACCCCATTCGCCGCTTCAGCCAGCCAATGACGTGGTCGATGGCAT
>VYCX01000451.1 GCA_009843725.1 Boseongicola sp. SB0675_bin_26 | reverse complement strand
TGGATACACAATGCGCCGGTGGCTGATGTCGGCCTTGTTCTGGCCCGCACGGACCGGGAAGCCGGGCACCGGGGCATGTCAATCTTCATCGTCGACCTCCACGCCCCGGGAGTCGAGAAGGGACCTAAGGAGCACAAGATGGGCCAGCGGGCCAGCCAGGTAGGGGCGCTGGCCTTCTCCGACGTACGTCTCGCTGAAGATGCGCTTCTGGGCGAAGAGGGCCGGGGCTTTCATGTCATGATGAGCGCGCTCAACAAGGGGCGCGTTGGCATCGGTGCACTCGCGGTTGGCATTGCCCAGGCGGGTCTGGAGGCCGCGCTCGGATACGCGCAGGAACGCCGCCAGTTCAAGCGGGCGATTTCGGAGTTCCAGGGCATCCAGTTCATGCTCGCCGACATGGCGAAGGACATCCAGGCCGCTCGCCTCCTCGTTCACTCGGCGGCGGACAGTGTTGACAGGGGCCAGGATCCGACAATGGCTTGCAGCATGGCAAAGTGCTTCGCAAGCGACATGGCGGTGCAGCGGACGGCAGACGCAGTTCAGGTTTTCGGCGGTTCGGGATATATCAGGGGCATGGAAGTGGAGCGACTGTACCGAGATGCCAAGATTACGCAGATCTACGAGGGCACGAACCAGATTCAGCGCACGATCATTGCGCGCGAGCTCTTGAAAAACGGGGCACAGACGTGAGTGGGCAAGCGGCGCTTGTGACCGGATCGACGCGAGGAATCGGACTGGGCAGCGCCTTGGCCCTCGCGCGGCAAGGGTTCGCGGTGGCAGTGAACGGGCCAGCCGACGATGACGAGTTGGCGGCGGCAGTGGAGCGGGTCGCCGCAACAGGCGCGCGTGTTGCCGCCATTCCGCTTGACGTGGCGGATTTCGATGCCCACGACGCCGCCGTTGCCGGCGCGGAAGACGCGATCGGTCCCCTGACCACGCTCGTGAACAATGCCGGCGTCGGCGTGATGAACCGCGGTGACCCCGTCGATGTTTCCCAGCAAAGCTGGGACCGGTGCATGACGGTCAATGCCAAGGCGATGTTCTTCATGACTCAGGCATTTGCAAGAAGACTGCTTGCGCGGCAACGGGACGCATCGCTCTTCCATTCCGTCATCAACGTCACGTCGTCCAATGCGGAGGCGGTCGCGGTCGCGCGCGCGGAATACTGCGCGTCAAAGGCGGGAGCGGCAATGGTTTCCAAGGCTTGGGCGGTACGACTCGGAGCTGAAGGCGTTGCAGTCTATGACGTGCGGCCGGGGCTCATTGACACGGACATGACCTCGTCGGTTATCAAGGAGTATGCGCGGCGGGCAAAGGAGGGGCTGACGCTTGTTCCGCGCGTGGGACAGCCCGAGGACGTGGGCGAAGTCATCGGCTCGCTTGCTTCCGGGAAGCTTCCCTACACGACCGGACAGGTCATATATGCCGATGGTGGCATGCTGGTCCCGAGGTTTTGAGATGAAGATTGCGCTTCCTGGCATTGACGGCTCGCTCAAGGACTACGCCATGCAGGGCAGGCCGATCGAGGCCGAGCCGCTCGGACCCGATCCGGTCCGGGTCGTGTTTTCCGCGGCGCATGTGGTTGCAGATCCCCATACTGACAATGATCCGTCCGGGATGGCCACGCTTGACTGGGAAGCGACAATGGCGTTTCGACGCCACTTGGCAGGTCTGGGGCTTGGAATCGCAGAGGCGATGGACACGGCCCAGCGCGGAATGGGTCTCGACTGGCCGGCCGCGCTGGAGCTCATTCGACGAACGAAGGCAGAGTTTCCCGACGCCCTTGTGTTCAATGGTTGCGGCACGGACCACCTGATGCCGGACGACGCGCAAAGTCTCGACGACGTGCACCGCGCCTACATGGAGCAGGTCGAGGCAATTCAGGACATTGGCGGACGCGTGATTCTCATGGCGAGCCGAGCATTGGCGCGGGTCGCGGAGAGACCGGAAGATTACGTTCGGGTCTACGAGGACGTGCTGGCCGCATGCGACCGGCCAGTGATCCTTCATTGGCTGGGCGACATGTTCGACCCGGCGCTTGAGGGCTACTGGAGCAGCGATCGCTTCGAGGACGCGCTCGAGACGGTGCTCGCCGTCATCGACGGGAACGCCGCAAAGGTCGACGGCATCAAGGTCTCGCTCCTCGACAAGGAGAAGGAGATCGTCATGCGCCGCCGCCTGCCGGAAGGCGTGAAGATGTATACGGGTGACGACTTCAACTACCCGGAGCTGATTGCCGGCGACGAATTCGGGTACAGCCATGCGCTGCTCGGCATCTTCGACCCGCTGGCCGTCGCAGCCAGCAAGGCTGTCGCCCAGTTGGGCCGAGGGGACGAGGCGGGCTTTCGCGCGACGCTGGATCCGACAGTGCCCTTGGCGCGCCTCGTTTTCCGTGCGCCCACGCAGTACTACAAAACGGGCGTCGTGTTCCTTGCGTGGCTGAACGGATTCCAGAACCACTTTGTAATGCCCGGCGGCGCCCAGTCGATGCGGCCGCTGCCTTACTTTGTCGACTGCTTCCGATTGGCGGATCGGGCCGGACTTCTGTCTGACCCGGATCGCGCCATCGCGCGAATGCGGACGCTTATGGGACTCTACGGCATTGCGTGACTTCACGAGCGATCTCGGCGCACTGGCCCTGAACACGGCGACGCTTGGTCACAACCTGGACGGCTACGGCGCAGGCTGGCCGGTGGAGCGCGTGGTCGACGCTTGCGCCGAGCGTGGCTTTGCCGGCCTGGTGTTTTGGCGGCGCGAGATCGGCACCCGCGCGCAGGCCATCGGCGAGCGCGTCCGCGCCAGCGGCATGAAGGTCGTGGGTCTGTGTCGAACCCCGTACATCACCGGTCCCGGCGCTCCTGCGACGCTCGACGAGGCACGCGAGTCGGTGGACATGGCGGCCGCGCTCGGGGCCGACGTGCTTACCATCGTGACCGGCGGCACCGAACTCGGCACCAAAGGCGTCAAGGAAAGCCAGAAACTTCTGGCGGAGCGCGTTGCAATCCTTGCGGAACACGCGGCAACGTGCGGCGTACGCCTGGCGCTGGAGCCCCTCAACCCAATGTTCGGCGGCAACAGGACATGCCTCTTCACCGTGGCCGAGGCCCTCCGCATCTGCGACCAGGTGGACGTGCCGAACGCGGGCGTGGCCATCGACGTGTACCATGTCTGGTGGGACACGACCCTGTCCGAGACGCTGAACGCGGCAGGTCCGCGCCGGATTCTTGGATACCATTTGTGCGACTGGCTCGCCGATACCACCGACATGCTTCTGGACCGCGGCATGATGGGCGACGGTGTCGCGGACCTGAAGAGCATCCGGCGTGCGGTCGAAGGCGCGGGATACGATGGCGCGTGCGAGGTCGAGGTGTTTTCGGCCGGCAACTGGTGGCAACGCGACCCGGCGGAAGTCCTGGACACGATTGTCGAGCGATTCAGGACGCAATGCTGACTGAATTCGGAAGCGCAATGCGGACGCTGGGGTCTTGGACCCGGCGGAACGATCAATTGAACTGGATGGCGCGGCTGGTCTGGCGCACAATGCGGGTCGCGCTTGCAAATGGAGACAGCAATGGATGCCGACGAGGTGATTGCATGCTACGGGCTGGAGCCGCATCCGGAGGGCGGCCACTATCGCGAGACCTTCCGCGCCCCTGCAGCCAATGGCGGGCGAGGGGCCGTCTCGGCGATCTACTACTTTCTGAAGGCCTGTGAGACATCGGCGTGGCACCGCATCGACGCTGTCGAAATCTGGCACCATCACGCTGGCGCACCGTTGCGTCTCGCGTTGTGTGCCGATGGCATGACCGTGACAAGGCGCCTGCTCGGCACGGGCGGTGCCGCTGAGCCGCAAGCGGTCGTGCCTGCAGGCTGCTGGCAGAGCGCGGTTTCCCTAGGAGAATGGACGCTTGTCGGTTGCACGGTCGCGCCTGCCTTCGAGTTCTCCGGCTTTGATCTCGCTTCTCCGGAATGGCGGCCTGGATTGACACCTGCCTGATTGAATGAACGGCACCGCACTCCTGCGCCGTCTCCGGCAGCGGTCCTGTTGCAGCGTGCTGGCTGGAAGCTTCACGACGGACGTCGACGATGCGGAGCGACGGACCTGAATTTCCAGCAAATCGGGCAGCAGCAGGGCAAGGCCGCGTCGTCAGGCAAGCACAAGCCGCAAGACGGTGTCGATGTTGAAGGCGAGCCGGTCTTCAAGCGCCTTGTCTTCCATGAAGTCGCGCTCGAACAGAATCGTGCCGGTGAACCGGTTTGTCAGGTAGTAGTAGCCGATGGCGGCGATGGTGATGTTGAGTTGCACCGGATCGATTCCCGGACGGAAGACGCCGTCGGCAACGCCACGGTCCAGGATTTCCTGAACCATGCTGACAAACCTGCGGCTGGCCGTCCGCAATCGCTCGGACTTCTCCAGGTGCTTGCCACGATGCAGATTCGCGCTGTTGACCAAGGTGATGAATTCCGGGTTGTCGAGATAATATGCCCAAGTGAACCGAACAAGGCGCTCCAGGGCCTCGCGTGGCGGAAGGTGGCCAAGCTCCAGTTCCTGTTCGGCGTTGCGAATGTCCAGATAAGCCTCCACGAGAACTGCACGAAACAGGTCCTCCTTGCCACCAAAGTAGTGGTAGATCATGCGTTTGTTGGCGCAGGCGTGTCTGGCGATCTCGTCCACGCGCGCACCGGCGAGGCCAAGTCGCGCAAATTCCGATTTGGCGGCGGCGAGAATTCTGGCCCTGGTTGCGTTTGCGTCGCGGGCCCGAGGCTGTTCCTCCACAACTCTCACGTGCGTTCCTTCACTTCCAGGGATCGCGTCACCCGCCACTTATAACCCACTTGACAGGAAAGAGAAGCAAGAAGTAACTAACTAGTGCGTTACTGACCGAATCGCCGCTGCTGCCTGCCGGTCGGGCATGTCGGGGGAATTCGGCCGCAATCAAGACTGAATCAGAGCCTCATCTTGGGCTCGAAGAAAGGAGAGGAACGTCCATGTCCTTCATCAAGAATTTCATTGAGCAGGAGACGGTATCACGCCGAAACTTCCTGCTTGCCTCGGCCTATGGCATTTCCGGCGCGGCGGCGATGCGCATGTTCGGTCCTTCGCCGGTGCAGGCGGCGACCTATGCCGATCCAACCATTGCCTGGTCCTACCGCAACCGTACGAACCCCTACTGGAACGAGATCGTGTCCGGCGGCGAAGCCTTCGTTGAGAGCCTCGGCAAGCCGAAGGAGTTCCTGACGCACCTGATCAACGAGGGTTCCTCGGAGAAGTCATTGGCCGACGTCAAGGCGCTGCTGGCAAAGACGAACGGACAACTTGCTCTTGCCATTGACACCAACGACGCGCCGAACGCGCGCCCGGTGGTCGAGGCCTGCGTCGAGGCTGGGGCCTACGTCTCCACGCTCTGGAACAAGACCGACGACCTGCATCCATGGGACTTTGGCGACAACTATGTCAGTCACATGACATGGTCGGACGAGGGCCCTGCAGAACGCACGGCACGTATTCTGCTTGAAGCCATCGGAGGAAAGGGCGGAGTCGTGCATCTTGGCGGCATAGCTTCGAACAATCCGGCCATCGAGCGTCTGAACGGCTTGAAGAATGCGCTGAAGGACTATCCTGACGTCGAGCTTCTCGACGCGCAGCCAGCTGACTGGGACACCCAGAAGGCGGCGCAGATCATGGCGTCGTTCATCACGCGCTACGGCGACGAAATCACCGGCGTGCACTGCGCAAACGACACGATCGGCTACGGCGTTCTCGAGGCGC
>VYCX01000511.1 GCA_009843725.1 Boseongicola sp. SB0675_bin_26 | reverse complement strand
TCGGACTGGCAGGGCGAGAGTCCATTGTCCAGCCCTTTTTTCAATGACATGGTAGTGCTAGCCCCGAAGGAGCGCGGCTGTCAATGGACGCGATACGCGACGAAGGCAAGTCCGTGCGCCGCCTCCGGCGGACATGCCAAGCCGTCCATTCAGGTGCGAAGGGACGGTTGTTTCCCTTGCGACGGAACCGTTCCGGCGACCCCGTTGCTGCGGCGTCTACCTCACGACGCCCAGGACCGGCCCCATGGGCAAGCCATAGTCGTGACGCCCGATCATCGGCGCGTACAGGCGGGAAACCTTGCCGTCGATAAAGAGCGCGTCGGAGGTCTTGAGCACGTCACGGAACAGTCGGGCGAAGCGGTGAAAGTTGACGGGCTGGTCCGAGATCGCGGCCACGATGCGTCCGCCTTCCGTCACCCCGATTCCGTTGCGGATGAAGCGGGACGGCGAGTCGGCCAGGAAGCGAGGGTGAAGCTGTCCGTCCATGACCAGCATGGGGCCGGACTGGGTGGCAAAGGTGCAGGAGGCCCCGGATCGGGCAAAGCTGCGGGATTCGACGATGCCTGCAGTGCCTTCGTCCAGGCAGAGAACGCCGTTCGGAAGGAGCCCGAAGTTTCCGGGCCCGTCACTGGTGACGATCGGCGCGAATTCCGTCCCGTCCTCGACATACAGGCCGACCGGGCTCCGGTTCGGGTGATACATGCCGCCATTCATGGCAAGGACCAGATGACGGCCCTGGGCGCCAACATGTGCCGCGACGTTGTCGAAGCTGCCAAGGAGCCTGCCGTCAGCGTCTTTCAGAAACAGCCGGACGTCCTCCTCCGCCGGATCGATCTTGCAGGCCGTGAACGGCACGCTCTCGAAGGTCAGGCTCCAGCATTCCGCGGCAAGGGCGCCTGTGCCCAGTGCGGCGTTAGTCAGCGTCAAGATCGCGGCGAACGTTTTCATTGGCGAACATGGCACGAGTGTCATCAAGGCGGTCGAAAGTCTCGTCAATGCGGAACCGGATTTCCGGCGAGAACTTGAGCTGGAGGCCTCCGCAGACGACGCGCCTGATGTCGGAGCGATTTCGACGAAGGGCGTCCAGCGCCTCGTCCCGGTTGTCTCCGCCCAGGGGCAGTATGTAGGCGGTGGCCACCTTGAGATCCGGGGAACAGGTGACTTCGCCCACGGTGATCGACATGGAATTGAGTTCCGGGTCGTGGACATCACCCTGGATCAGGACGTCGGAGAGGCGTCGCCGGATCAGTTCCGCGACTCGAAGCTGGCGCTGGGAGGGACCTGGGCCGTCATGAAGGCGGGAACGCGGCATGCCTCCGCATCTAAGTGCTGGCGAGCCGGTGGGCAAGCGCGTAAGGAGATCGGGAAAGGGAGGTTGGGCATGACGGAGCTTCCAGGTGTTGTCATTGCCGGCGCTTCAGGCCGGATGGGCCAGATGATTCTGGAAGAGGTGCTGGACTCGAGCACGTTAAGCCTGGCCGGCGCCACCGAACGGCCGGGGCACGACTGGGTCGGAATGGATGTGGGGGAGGCCATGGGAAAGTCGGCCCTTGGCGTGGCCGTCACCGATGATCCTGTCGAGGCGGTCGTGAACGCCAGGGTGGTGATTGACTTCACGACGCCTGAGGCGACGGTCGCCCTTTCCGAACTCGCGGCACAGGCCAGGTGCGTGCACGTGATTGGCACGACAGGCCTTTCGGACGGCGACCTGAAGAGGATCGATGCCGCAGCCAGGCACGCAACCGTCATTCGGGCAGGCAACATGAGCCTCGGCGTCAATCTCCTTGTGCAACTTACGCGCAAGGTGGCTGCGGCGCTCGACGAGGATTTCGACATCGAGATTGTCGAGGCGCATCACAGGCACAAGGTGGATGCGCCTTCTGGCACGGCGCTCATGCTGGGCGAGGCCGCGGCGGAAAGCCGTGGCGTTGCCTTGCAAAGCGTTGCCGATCGGGGCCGGGACGGCATGACGGGCGCCCGGCATAGGGGAAACATCGGTTTCGCAGCGTTGCGGGGCGGTGATGTCGTGGGCGAACATGACGTGATTTTTGCCGCGGACGGCGAGCGCATCGTGCTGCGTCATCTTGCGACCGACCGACGCATTTATTCCCGGGGCGCGCTCAAGGCGGCCGTCTGGGGTCTCGACCAGTCGCCCGGAATCTACGACATGCTGGATGTGCTCGGCCTCAAGTGATCCCGGTGGGCAGGATGCAGGAATTGCGTATTTCGCGAGGCGGGACGCCCGAATGCGCGTGACGGCGTTCCGGAACAAGGGCGAGCGACGGTGGCGCCTCGCTGTCACTTTGCAGCGCATTCCAGGCTGGGAGTAGCGCATGAAATCAGCTGGCTATTGGCTCGGGATCGACCTTGGAACTTCCGGTGTCAAGGCGCTCCTGATGAGTGCCGGGCAGGAAACGGTCGCGTTGAGCCAGGCGGAACTCGAAGTGTCCCGTCCCAGGCCTGGCTGGTCCGAGCAGGATCCTGGCCACTGGTGGGAGGCGGTCAAGGAGACCCTTGACGAATTGGCCGGCGCACATGGGGAAGAGATGGCGCAGGTCCGTGGCATCGGTCTTTCCGGGCAAATGCACGGTGCGACGCTTCTCGATGCGGGCGATCGGGTGCTGCGACCCTGCATTCTTTGGAACGACGGGCGATCTGAGGCGGAGTGCAGCGCGCTGGACGCGCGCGCCGATTTTTCGGGCATCGGCGGCAACCTGGTCATGCCGGGCTTCACCGCGCCCAAGCTCGAATGGGTGCGGATTCACGAGCCGGATGCCTTCGAAAGGACCGCGAAAGTGCTGCTGCCCAAGGACTACGTAAGGCTGTGCCTTGCCGGAGAGCATCTTTCGGACATGTCCGACAGCGCCGGAACGCTCTGGATGGACGTGGGCGGTCGCTGCTGGTCGAGCGAGTTGCTGGCTGCGACGGGTCTTTCGGAGGGTCACATGCCGGGCCTGGTCGAGGGTTCGGAACCGGCGGGCCGGTTGAGGCCCGAACTGGCGGACCGGTGGGGCATGGCGGTTATGCCCGTGATTGCCGGTGGCGGAGGCGACAACGCGGCTTCGGCGGCTGGCGTTGGCGCTGTGGCACCGGGAACGGGGTTCGTTTCGCTTGGCACCTCCGGCGTGCTGTTTGTCGCCACCGAGGGATTCGCCCCCAACGTGGACGCTGCCGTTCATGCCTTCTGCCACGCAGTCCCGGAAACTTGGCACCAGATGGGCGTGATCCTTTCGGCGACCGACACGCTCAACTGGCTGGGTCGTGTCACCGGGCGTCATCCCGCTGACCTGGTTGCAGGAATCGACCCGGCGCGACCTGCTGGCGAGCCGCTCACGTTTCTGCCGTACCTTTCTGGAGAGCGAACGCCGCATAACGACGCCGGTGCGCGCGGCGTTCTGGCTGGAATGAGTCAGGCGACGGAAGTCGACGATCTGGTGCGTGCCGCGATGGAGGGCGTAGCCTATGCAATTGTCGATTGCGTCGAAGCGCTGCGTTCGGCTGGCACCGTTCCGGACCTTGTCCATGCCATAGGCGGCGGTGCACGATCCCGATCCTGGGTCCAGATGATCGCCAGCGCTTCCGGATTGCCGCTCTCAATTCCTGTTGCCGGAGAATCTGT
Source organism: Boseongicola sp. SB0675_bin_26 (assembly GCA_009843725.1). Taxonomy (GTDB): domain Bacteria; phylum Pseudomonadota; class Alphaproteobacteria; order Rhodobacterales; family Rhodobacteraceae; genus JAJEFO01. Next base: position 2,154 of record VYCX01000511.1, on the reverse strand, counting down.
CGCTGCCCTTGGCGCCGCGCGTCTGGGCATGGCGGCGTCCGAAGGCGGCGATCCGCAGGAGGTCTGTGCGCCGGTCAGCGCCGAGTGCACGATTGACCCGGATCCCGGCATGGCGAACTATCATGCAGACAACCGGGCGCGATACCGCGCGCTGTATGCAGGAACCCGGTCCACCATGTCCGGACCGGCTGTGCCGCAACGCAGCAATTGACTTTGCCCGGGCGCGGAGGCAGAACCGCCGCGGTGCCATCGAGGGGATTCCACTCATGAAGAAGATCTTTGCGAACGCGACCGAAGCGCTCGACGGGCTCCTGCGCGACGACATGCTGATTGCCGCAGGAGGGTTCGGCCTATGCGGAATTCCCGAACTGCTGTTGCAGGCGATCCAGGACAGCGGGGTCAAGGATCTTACATTCGCGTCGAACAATGCCGGCGTCGACAATTTCGGAATCGGAATCCTGCTGGAGACCAGGCAGGTCAGGAAGATGATGAGTTCCTATGTCGGCGAAAACGACGAGTTCATGCGGCAGTACCTGTCAGGAGAGCTCGAGATCGAATTCAATCCCCAGGGCACCCTTGCAGAGCGGATGCGCGCCGGCGGCTGCGGCATTCCCGGCTTCTACACGAGAACCGGGGTCGGCACGCAGGTCGCCGAGGGCAAGGAGCACAAGGACTTCGACGGCGAAACCTATATCCTCGAGAGGGGCATTTTTGCCGATCTTTCCATCGTGAAGGCCTGGAAGGCGGACGAGACCGGAAACGCGATCTTCCGCAAGACCGCGCGCAATTTCAACCCGCCCGCCGCCATGTGCGGGAAGGTCTGCGTGATGGAGGTGGAGGAGATCGTGCCCACGGGCAGCCTTGATCCCGACCACATCCACTTGCCCGGAATATACGTGCACCGGCTGATCCAGGGAGAGCACGAGAAGCGGATCGAGCAGCGCACGGTGCAGAAGAAGGAGACTGCGTGATGCCTTGGGACAGGAACCAGATGGCGGAACGCGCCGCCCAGGAACTCGAGGACGGCATGTACGTCAATCTCGGCATCGGCATTCCGACGCTGGTCGCGAACTATGTCGGTGCCAAGGACATCACGCTCCAGTCCGAGAACGGCATGCTTGGCATGGGACCGTTTCCGTTCGAGGGCGAAGAGGATCCTGATCTCATCAACGCGGGCAAGCAGACGATCACCGAACTGAAGCGCACGGCGTATTTCGACAGCGCGCAGAGTTTCGGGATGATCCGGGGCGGCAAGATCGCGGTTGCCATCCTGGGCGCGATGGAGGTCAGCGAAGTGGGCGACCTGGCGAACTGGATGATCCCCGGCAAGCTCGTCAAGGGGATGGGCGGCGCCATGGATCTCGTTGCGGGCGTTGGCCGCGTGATCGTCGTCATGGACCACACCAACAAGCACGGGGCGTCGAAGCTGCTGAAGGAATGCACCCTTCCGCTGACCGGCAAGGGAGTCGTGGACCTGATCATCACCAATCTCGGCGTGCTCGAAGTCGGTCACAAGGGGCTGCACATTCTCGAGGCCGCGCCGGACGTCAGCCGCGACGAGATCCGGGCAGCCACCGAGGCGGCCATTGTCTGACCACGTTCCGCGCAGGATGGGGCGCTGATTGCGCCAGCATTGCGGCGGACGCTGTCGAGGCATCCGCAAGGCCCCGGGGACAGGGCTGGGTGAAAGCCGGATTCCGTCGGCCAGGGGCGGGATAACGCAGTGCATCTCGGCCCGCGTCGGTTCTCACGGTCAACCTGATTCCGGGCAGCCAGGCAAGTTTGCCGGCCGGCGGGTGCATGCGGAATTTTTGGGAATTGCCGCTTTTGCCGATCAGTCGGACTTGATATCCTGACGCATGACCCGGACGGCATGCTGAGGCTGCCGCAACAAATGCAATCGGAGAGGAAAATGGACGGAAACGACGCCCCTGGGAAATGCCCCGTCATGCACGCGACTTTCGGCGCGCGATCAAACCGCGACTGGTGGCCGAACCAGTTGAACCTGCGAATCCTGCATCAGAATTCATCACTTTCCGACCCCATGGGCCCGGCTTTCAGCTACGCCGAGGAGTTCAAGAAGCTCGACCTGAAGGCGCTGAAGCAGGATCTCTACGACCTGATGACCGACAGCCAGGACTGGTGGCCGGCGGA
>VYCX01000206.1 GCA_009843725.1 Boseongicola sp. SB0675_bin_26 | reverse complement strand
GCGCAGATGTCTGCTATGCATCCGAATTTTCTCGTCAATCTGGGAGGCGCCACTGCGGCCGACTTGGAGGCGCTCGGCGAAGAGGTTCGCACAAAGGTCTTCCAACACTCGGGAATTGCATTAGAATGGGAGATTGCGAGGGTTGGGGAACCGGCCCAGACGGCATGAGGCAGACAAACGAGGGCGGACAGCGCCCTGACAGCAAGTGGGGAAGGAATGTCGAGCAGGACACTTCCCAGAGTCGCGGTGATCATGGGCGGACGCTCGGCCGAGCGCGAGGTGTCCCTGTCCTCGGGCCACGAATGTGTCACGGCACTTCGTGAGATGGACTACGATGTCACCGCCATTGACGCTGGGCAAGACATCGCGGAGCGGCTGATGGAGTCGTCTCCCGATGTCGTTTTCAACGCGTTGCACGGACGCTGGGGAGAGGATGGGTGCGTTCAGGGCATCCTCGAATGGCTGCGGATTCCCTATTCGCATTCCGGTGTGCTGGCCTCGGCTCTCGCCATGGACAAGGCGCGCTCGAAGGCGGCCTTCGTCAAGGCGGGCATTCCCGTGGCCGATGGCGGGCTGTTTTCAAGGAAGGAAATCGAGTCAGGGCACGTCATGACGCCACCCTATGTCGTCAAGCCAAACAACGAAGGCTCTTCGGTTGGCGTCTGTATCGTGCCGGAACGAGCCAACCGGCCGCCGGATATCGACGGCGGAATGCCTGAGCCGCTGATGGTCGAGGCATATGTGGCGGGTCGGGAACTGACGGTGACGGTTAAGGGTGGCAAGGCGCTCTGCGTTACCGAGATCATTACCGATGGCTGGTACAACTACGACGCAAAGTACGTGCCGGGCGCCTCGCGGCACGATTTGCCGGCGAATCTCCCGGACGTGATCACGGAAGCCTGCCTCGCGCATGCCGAGACGGCCCATCAGGCGCTCGGTTGCCGGGGAGTCAGCCGAATCGATTTCCGGTGGGACGATTCAAGGGGCCTGCAGGGCCTTTTTGCGCGGGAGACGAACACCCAGCCCGGAATGACGACGACGTCGATTGTGCCGGAGCAGGCTGCACTTCGTGGAACCAGCTTCCCCGAACTCTGCGACTGGATCGTGAAGGATGCGTCATGCGAACGATGAAGGATCCCGCTCCGTCCCGCCTCGAATACAGGATGAAACGGTTGATGCTGCGCCCGTCGATGCGTCCGTTCCGGCGTTACGGGATGCCCGTGATCGCATTGGCGACGCTGGCCGGTCTCTGGGCGTTCGACGAGGGTCGGCGGGAGGGTGCATTGGCATTCGTTGCCGAGCTTCGCAATGAAATCGGCGAGCGGCCGGAGCTCGTCGTGCGGATGATGACTGTCGAGGGTGCATCGCCGGCGCTGGCTGCGAGCATCCGCGAAGCCCTTTCCATCGAATTCCCGGTCTCTCCCTTCAACCTGCGGCTTGCCGAACTGAGGGAGAAGGTCGAGACACTCGATGCCGTCGCACATGCATCGCTTCAGGTCCGGTCGAAAGGCGTCCTGGTCGTCGCAGTCGATGAGCGAGTGCCAGTTGCTGTCTGGCGTTCAGGCGGCGGCTTGGAGCTTCTTGACAAGACCGGCTATCGGGTTGCGACCGTGCCGTCGCGCGTTTCCCGACCTGATCTGCCCTTGGTCGCGGGACTTGGCGCGGATGCGGCAATTCCGGAGGCGCTCCAGCTCTATGGCGTTGCCCGTCCGATTCGGGACCGCCTGCGCGGCTTCATTCGGGTGGGGGAGCGCCGTTGGGACGTGGTCCTGGATCGCGGGCAGACGATCAAGCTGCCGGAAATGCAGGCTGTGACCGCATTCGAGAAGGTCGTTGAGCTGGATGTGGCGCAGGACCTGCTTGAACGAGACATATCGGTGGTGGATTTCCGAAATTCGCAGCGACCGGTCCTGCGCCTTGGCCAGACGGCGATCGGAACGTTTCATGATGGTTGAGCAAAGGGCCTGAACGATGATGGGCGATCTTTATCGCAACCAGCGTGCAATGCGTGCGATGCGGCAGACCGCAATGCAGAAAGGCGTCATCGCGGTTCTGGACGTCGGAACATCCAAGATCACCTGCCTGATCCTGGTTCTCGACGAGAACATGGAGGCCGCAAGCGATGAGGGCATCGGCAATTTGGCAGGGCAGGAAAAGTTCCGCGTCATCGGAGCCGCGACCACGCGGTCGCGAGGCGTGGAATTCGGAGAGACGACGGTTCTGCGCGAAACCGAACGCGCAATTCGAACCGTCGTGCAGGCTGCGCAGAAAATGGCGCAGTGTCGCGTCGATCACGTGATGGCCTGCGCTTCAGGGGGCAGGCCCCGTTCCTATGGCCTCGCTGGCCAGGTGCACGTTGAGCGAGAGGTTGTGACCGAATCCGATGTCGCACATGTTCTCGCATCCTGCGACATCCCGGACTACGGGGCGGATCGTGAAATTCTGCACGCGCAGCCCGTGAACTTCGTGCTGGACCACAGGTCGGGCCTGACGGATCCGAGAAATCAGATCGGGCAGCGCCTGGCCTGCGACATGCACATGCTCACGGCAGAACGGGCTGCGATCGGCAACCTGGTTCACTGCGTTCGTCGCTGCGACCTGGAACTGGCCGGGTTGGCCATGTCTTCCTATGTGTCGGGGATCTCGGCACTGGTCGAGGACGAGCAGGAGCTCGGCGCGGCATGCATCGACATGGGAGGAGGCACGACTGGCATCTCGATCTTCCTGAAGCGGCACATGATCTATGCCGATGCGGTTCGTCTCGGTGGCGAGCACGTCACCCACGACATCGCGATGGGATTCAAGGTTCCGACGAATGTGGCCGAACGGATCAAGACGTTTCATGGCGGTGTCGTCGCGACCGGCATGGACGACCGCGACATGATCGAGATCGACCGTGAACCCGACAATTGGGATGGCGAAAGGCGAGCGGTGAGCCGGGCGGAACTGATCGGGATAATGCGTCCCAGAGTCGAGGAAATCCTTGAAGCGGTGCGCGAGCGCCTCGATGCCGCCGGATTCGAGCACTTGCCGAGCCGGCAGATCGTGCTGACGGGAGGGGCCAGCCAGGTGCCCGGGATTGATTCGCTGGCGGCGCGGATTCTCGGCCAGCAGGTGCGCATCGGCCACCCCTTGAGAGTGCGCGGCCTGCCCCAGGCCGTGACCGGCACTGCGTTTTCCAGCGCCGTGGGGCTCAGCCTTCTGGCGGCCCATCCCCAGGACGAGTGCTGGGACTTTGAATTGCCCTATGATTTCAAGGCGGCGCGTCCGCTGAAACGCGCGGTCAAGTGGTTCAGGGCCAACTGGTAGGTCGGGGATGAAGCGGCATCTGATTCTCTAAACGGCGCTCATGGCTGCGCCGCCGCGAGCACGGCGGGAAGTCCGGGATCCGGGGATCGGAACAAGATTCTGTCGTAATTTTGTTGCTTTACAGCGGGTTGTGCATCTCAAGGCAAGCCGGACCATGCCTGATCCGAAAATGCAGTGGCTGCCAAAATTATGCGCGACCTCGCGAAGCGAATCTGGTAAGTTGTTCACAAGGCCGGGAAACGGCCACGAAGATGGGCAGAGCAGGCACCACGCAACCATGTCGCTCAACCAGGACGGCCCTGGCGCAGCCAAGGCCGGCAAGGCGCAGGGTTCGCGGTTGAGCGCCGCCAGGCCACTATATGGCGGGTCGCGCACGACATGATGGGCAATTTGCAAAAATGCTTGCCATATTTCGTGGTTTCGGCCACAAGTCGAATGATTGGTGGGCCATCCGGGGCCTAGGGTTGAGGAATGAGGCAGATGACAGGGACGACCGCAAAAGCGGCACCTCATCAGGCTAGCGAAATGGAGCAGGAGGGCAAACCAATGACATTGAATCTGACGATCCCCTCGCATGAGGATCTGAGACCCCGCATTACGGTGTTCGGAGTGGGAGGCGCGGGAGGCAACGCGGTCAACAACATGATCGAAATGAATCTCGAGGGCGTCGAGTTCATCGTTGCAAACACGGACGCACAGGCGCTGCAGCAATCGAACGCTCCGACCAAGGTCCAGATGGGGTTGCGGGCAACGGAAGGATTGGGTGCAGGCGCCCGTCCGTCGGTCGGAGCGGCTGCGGCCGAGGAGGCCTTGGAGGAGATTGTCGATTGCCTGACCGGCGCTCACATGTGTTTCATCACGGCCGGAATGGGTGGGGGTACAGGAACCGGAGCGGCACCGATCATCGCGCAGGCAGCCCGCGAGCTCGGCGTGCTGACGATCGGCGTGGTAACGAAACCCTTCCAGTTTGAAGGCGCCAAACGGATGGCGCAGGCCGAAGAGGGAGTCGAGGAACTGCAAAGGGTGGTCGATACGCTGATCATCATCCCGAACCAGAACCTGTTCCGCGTCGCCAATGAACAGACCACCTTCACCGAGGCGTTCTCCATGGCGGATGATGTTCTCTATCAAGGCGTGAAGGGAGTCACCGACCTGATGGTTCGTCCGGGCCTTATCAACCTCGATTTCGCGGACGTCCGTGCCGTCATGGACGAGATGGGCAAGGCGATGATGGGAACGGGCGAGGCAGAAGGCGAGGACCGCGCGGTGAAGGCCGCCGAGATGGCAATTGCCAATCCGCTTCTTGACGAGATCAGCCTTCAAGGCGCCAACGGCGTGCTGATAAACATAACCGGTTCGGATGACGTGACCCTGTTCGAAATTGACGAGGCCGCAAACCGCATCCGCAACGAGGTCGAAAGCGAAGCCAACATCATTGTTGGGTCCACGCTGGATACTTCCATGGAGGGCAGGATGCGCGTGAGCGTCGTGGCCACGGGAATAGACAGCGTGCCGCATGCCCAGATTGATGCATCCACGGCGACGGAGGAACTGTTTTCGGTCGAGCCCGAGCCAGAACCGGAAGTTGCGCTTGAACAGGACTTCGAACCTGAATTGGCAGCGGCGGCACACGCCGTCCACGAGGATGAGCGGAGCCTGTTTGGAGAAGCCACGCCCGAAGTTGCGGCCGAGGCACGGCATGCTGAAGTCGGTGAGCCGCCTTTGGCGGCAGAGCCGAGGCCTTCGGCGGAACCGCGAACGGTGCCCGGCGCTCCGTCGCCTGAGGTGATTGCGCGCCTTGAGAGAGTCGCTGGCCGCGCGCCAGGCTCGATGGCAGGCCGGGTCCCCGGGGATGCAAACTATGGCAATGACTTCTCCGAAGGCTCCGGCACCGTCGAACGGCCGAAATTCGGAATAAACAAGCTCATCAACCGGATGTCTGGCCGCAGGAGCGGAAATGCGGACCTGCCGCCGGTCGAGCCACGGCTCGACGATGCCGCCCGTGACGGGCAGTTGGGCGACGAGGGCATGGAAATACCGGCTTTCCTCCGCCGTCAGGCGAACTGAAGGCTCAACTGCCCTGACCTGATCGCCGTTGTGCGACCCCGTCTTTGCGGATTGTTCTCGCCCAAGACGCTCAGGAAGTCATCGCGACGCAGGGATCCTTCCTGTACGCCCTTCGGTTCGGGATGTGGCGTGCTGACCAAACGGCCAGTTCAAGGCGACCGCCAACGCTCCCAGGTGGCGGTCTGAATTTGCACAGGACGCCAGCGCGCGAACAGTCCTTGGTGGCCCGGTCCCTGTCTCTTCCCGGCCCGGATCTTCAAGAGAGTTTTCGGCCAAGCTTGCCGACGGGACCGGATCAGTGACGGAGTGCCGGCAAACGGTTCGTCGTGGCATCAGCTGTCCGGCGGCTGGGCAGTTGCAGGTGCGGCTTTCGAGGGTCGGCTTGCCGAATTTCACCAACGTACCAGCCTAATGTCATCCAAAGTAGCCGGTCAGTGT
>VYCX01000276.1 GCA_009843725.1 Boseongicola sp. SB0675_bin_26 | reverse complement strand
GAGCATACGAGGGCTTGCGCACGTTCGATCCCGTTTTGTTCTCCCTGAAGGTCCGACTAACCATGACATTGACCGGCGTATCCTGACAGGACACAAAGCAGGCAAATGGGTGTTTCCGAGAATGTGCGTGACCTGACTCTGCTGTTTGCAAGACGTTGAACCTGCTGATCCCGAAAGTCCTGCCATGATGACCGCTATTCAACCTCACTTTCTCAGGCGCGCGCATTTGAGGAGACAATCCGATGATAGAGGGCACGAAGGGAAAACCGATCGAGGGCCTGATGGCCGGAGAACCGGGGAAACGCTTCCCCAAGGAACTGGTCAGGCGCGCAGAACAGCACATTGCGATGCTGGACGCGGCGACTTCGCTGAACGATCTGGCGACGCCGCCCTCCAACAACCTGAAGAAACTGTCTGGCGACCGACGGGACCAGTACGCGATCCGGATCAACCGGCAGTGGCACATCTGTTTCAGATGGGACGGAACTGATGCTCATGACGTTGAAATCGTAGACTATCACTGACTCTGAGAGACATGGCTATCTTGGCAAACCCCGTACATCCCGGAGAGATTCTGAAAGAGCAATTTCTCGATCCGTACGGTTTGAACGCCGGAAAGTTGGCAAAGGCGCTCAACGTGCCGCGTACGCGCATCGAGCGGGTCGTGAACGGCGTGCGAGGCATCTCGCCGGATACCGCGTTTCGTCTTTCTAGATATTTCGGGACAAGTCCAGAATTCTGGCTGAATCTGCAGCGCGGATTTGATCTGTCCGTTGCGGCCCAGGATCAGAAACTTGCGCGGGATCTTGAGGACATTCTTCCCTGCGCAAGCTAGGCGCAGTTCCGTTCGGTCGTCCTGCCGCAGCTTGACGCTCCCTGTCCAGCGCTCCCGGAACAACCGAGCAGCAGTCATTGCGATGGTGCGAGAGAGCCGCGTCTCCAGCACGCAGGATCTTCTGGGCCTGCCTCCTGGAGTTCAGGGTTTCAGGGCAATGGAAGACGAAGACGTCGCGCGACCGCGGGTTGGGATCGCGTGCGTTGGCGAAGCGCGTGATCTTGCCGGTGCTCTCGTATAGGAAAGGCAGAGGTTCGGCTTTGGAGACTCACATTGGCATTGCCTTGGCGCAACCCTCGGATTGCTCTTCAACCATCGTGAGTTTCGCTCCCCAGTAGCCAGGCTTGGCTTCGACGACGCCGATGGCCCGCCTTTCCGCAATCAAGACGTAGTCGGCAGTTCCAATGTCGACCTGACACGCCCGGACGGTAGCGCCAAGACCAGCATTGAAGTCGAGAGCGTCCTTGTCCTGCACAGGCCAACCCGCCGCCAAGAGGCGACTGTCGATTCGGTCGCGCTCGGCCTGCTCGGGATTCTGGTTGAGGTCAGGCGACACAGGACATTATCCGAATTTTTGGCCCATCAGCCCACCGGACGAACTGTCGAGGCACATTTCCGTGCGGACCCGGAAGGCATTCGCGTTGGTCAGGCATGAGGATCGTCGCTACCGCCTGATCGCCCTTGCACCAAATCCTTGATGCGCTCAAGCATGTGCTTCCGGTGATCCTGCCCACCAAAAAAGATGCCAAGCACTTGGACTTCACGATGACCCTCATCGACCAGAAAGTAGAACACGGCCCTTCCCTTCGTCGCATAACGCAGGCCTTCCATGATTTGCGGTTCCAGGGTTCCCTGAAATGGCACATTGCCGAGTGCCGCCATGTCGTCCTCGATTCCGCGCGTGCGCTCCACCGCGCGTTCGAAGGCAATGTCCGGCGCGTCACCGAAATCGCGATAGGCGTTGAACAGGTGGTCATAGATCAGGTCAAGATCTGCATCGCAACCTGCACTGCGAACGACGTCAAAGCCCAAGGGCGCGACGCTTTCTGGCAATCATGCGTTCTGTCTGCCGCCGACCCTCTTCCCCTGAAAGGAACGGGCCTTGCGCGCGGGCTTCAAAAAACGCCCGCAAGGCGGCAATTTCCGCTTGCTCACGTTCCGTCTCGGAACGCACGAGTTCAAGACCCCGCTGCACGACAGCGCTCAGGCTCGAATAGCGGCCTTCGCTGACAAGCCTGCGCGCGAACACATCCTGACTGTCCGTGATCGACACGGACGCCTTGGCAGACATTGGACCCTCCAAATCGGCGACACTACTCAGTAGTAACCTTAGAAGGTCCAGGTGAAGGATTCAAGCCGTCGCAATGCCACAGACAACGCGCTTTTAGCCAGCCGACTACGTGCACGGACTTCAACGGCAGACCTCCTGATGACTCGCACGAGAGTGGTGCGCGGATTAGCCGGTCACGAACCATCGGAATGTTGGAAGGCGTCGGAGCTCTTGCCGGGACAAGCGGTCGAACGCAGGGCCGATCTTTCGCCTGCCAAGCACGCCTTGATCAAATGACGGGAGGCACCGGGCAGGCAAGTGATTGATGATTGATCGGCATCCACAATCCTTGGAGAGACATGAAGAGATCTCCGCGTGTCCTCGACGCCCTTGAGCAAACTTGATGCTACGAGGCGTGTCCAGCGCCATCTGCGCCCCACCGGTTGCGGGCACGCACTACGGGGAAGCGGTGTCTCAGCCGAACGCACAAAGCATGGGCGGGAAACCCGATGCCGGGCTCTCAAGACCGAAACCGCCGGGCAAGGAACTCCGAACGCCTTCCTGAACGCCTGCCGCCTATCCGTCGGCTTGCGCATCTGGCCGCTCGGACTTGCGGTTATGCTTCTCCCGGGTGATCCCGTTCCAGGCCATGGTAGCCTCGCTCGTTTGGTTGCGTTCTGACAAGGAAGTGCCACATCTGGGGGACGCCATCCACAATTTAGGCCAGCCTATCAGGCGAATCTCACGTTTGGTGGATAGGTCCCAATCTGTCGGAACGCGGTCCGCTGTAGGCTGATGTTTGCCGTCGACGGGGGGATCGCTTGCCAAGACCAGTTTCCACGGCTGCAACGACCACCATAAGAACTGCTACCAGTTGACCAAAGCATTCACTTCTTTTCAAGCCGGCGGGATGCCTGACATACTCGATTCTGGGAGGGTTGAGATGTCTGAAATGCGTTTTCTTTCACCGCCAGTGGTAACGCACGGTCCTTCACATGCGCCATTGATTGCCAGCTTGTCGGTTGAAACAAAAGGCGGAGAGAGCCTTCGAGTCAGGATAAGGCAGAACGGCGATGCCTGGACTGTGACGTTCCCAGTCTCTGAAGGGTCATACCTGTTGCTTGGTTTCCACCCGTCCGGGACAGCAGAGATCACCGTTCAATTGTCAGGCCAAGCGGGAACAGTGACTTGGCCTGGAACGCTGCATCACGAACCGCAAGACGTTCCGACCTGCCCGCTCGAGATGCCGCCATTCCGAACGCACAAGTGTGATCCTGATCGCATGGCCGGGAACTTCACGTTCCTGACCGTGCGACGTCGGGCGGTTGGGCGCATTCCGGACATGACGATGGCCTTGCGGAAATGGTTCACCACATGGGGCATGCTTGTCGCCATTGATAACCACGGTCGTGTGCGCTGGATGCGCAAACTAGACAAGCGTGCCGCAGGAATTGAGAAATTGTCGAACGGAAACCTGTTCGTTCACGATACATATTCCTGTTCCCGCGAAATCGATGTGGCGGGTGACACCATAAACGCATGGTACGCCAAACACCGACCCCAGGGCGAGCATCCTGGCGGAATCCCGGTCGATGTGCGCAGCCTGCACCACCAGCCGCATCAGATGCCCAACGGCAACTTCCTCGCTCTTTCCGGCCATTCCAAGCTGGTCAAGGACTGGCCGGCATCGGTGCATGAACCGGACAAGCACAAGGCAGACCGCGAAATCGTCGGCGACATGATCGTCGAATTCTCGCCCGACGGTGAAGTGGTGTGGAGCTGGGACAGTTTCGATCATCTCGACCCATATCGTACCGGCTACGATGCGCTTGATGCCTATTGGCACGTTCGCGGATTTCCGGGGGCGGCGGATTGGACACATGGGAACGGAGTGACCTACGACCCGCGCGATGACTCCGTGCTCGTGTCGTTGCGACTTCAAGACTGCGTCTTGAAGATCGACCGAAAATCCGGCGGCATCATTTGGATTTTGGGGGATCACAGCAATTGGTCGCACGAGCTTCAGAAAAAGCTGCTGAAACCCGTCGGCGAAAACTTCCGCTGGCCGTGGCATCAACACAATCCCCGCATCACCTCCGAAGGGACCATCGTCCTTTTTGACAACGGGATTTACGGCGCGCGTCCAGGGCAGGAGCGCCTTCCCTTCCACAAGAGCCTTTCTCGAGGGGTCGAGTTCCGTGTAGACGAGGAAGCAATGACAGTTGAACAGGTCTGGGCCTCGGCGCTGACGGACGAGGACGTGAAGGAAAGAACCTGGGCAATGGGGGATGCCCACCGACTTGAAGAAAGCGATACGGCGCTGGTCATTCACTCGATCTCCATGCCCAAAGGTCGCGATGACATCGGTTTGGACGAAGATGACCGATCCATGCGATATGTGGCAGAGTTCCCTTCGCATGCGCGTATCCTTGAGTACAATCGTCAGGACATTGGCGACGTTGTCTTTGACGTGACCGTGAAGGATGAAACCGACCTCATCCAGTGGGAGGTCTTTTCGGGTGTCCGGGTCGACAATCTGTACCCGGACCATACGGGCATCACCCTGCAAATCGGGGACCATCTTGAGCCGGAGGCATGACGGACTTCGCGTTCCTCGAAGGCAAGACTGCTTTCGTCGTCGGTGGGGCGTCCGGCCTCGGTGCACTCGTTGCGGTCCTCGCGCAAGAGGCGGGCGCAAAGGTTGTCGTATTCGATGTTTCGCCGTCTGAAGCCGGTACGTATCGGCTGGTGGATCTCCGGGATGAAGCCTCAATCCGGAACGCACTTGACAGGACCGGGGAGCGCTTTGACTTCCTGATCAGTTTCGCTGGCTTGCCACCTGGCGCTGTCCCGGCGAGCATCCTTCAGGTCAACTATCTGGGACAGGTCCAATTTCTTGAGGGTCTGCTTGGCAACGCCAATGAAGGGGCAAGGGTTATCTCACTTGCGTCGATCGGCGGGCGCGAATGGCAACAACATGATGAGATCATTGCCCAGTTTCAGGCCATATCAGACCTGTCCGAGGTCCCGGCATTCACCAAAGAGCGCCGCGTCGACGGCAAAGCCGCCTACCGGCTCAGCAAGGCGGCCCTGATCCAATGGACCCGCCAGATGGCTTTCACGCATCCCCAGAACGAAGTGTCTTTTCTTGCAGTTAGCCCGGGCCCGGTGAACACCGAACTGTTCAAACGCGCAGCAAGAAATTCGCCCGAAGCGACGGCCGATCTGCTCTCCGCTGCTCCTCGCGTCGCCGAGCCGGAGGAGATTGCGAAAGCCATTGTCGGACTATGCCGGCCTGAATTCCAGTGGCTGAACGGCATCAACATCCCGCTGGATGGCGGCGCAGACGCACGATTCGATGCCATGGGGCTGAATATGAACATCACGTTCGAAGAATGGTCGGAGGAGCAATGATGTTGCAAGACAGACTTGTTCTCTCGCGCGCGCAAGACTTCCCTACGCCGTTGATTCCGCGCCAGTCGTCCCGTGCGCGCTTCCCGAAAGGTCTCCGCATCCCGGGATTCCGGCCCGCCCGCGCCGTTCCGCGCCTCGATAACGGTTGCCGGCACGATCTCTGCGCCGGATCCGGGAATCCGGCCCCTCTGGCGTGGCCGCGACAACTTGTGCCACCTTGGCCGGAGGAATAGGCCCGTCCAGAAGAACAAAGACAATCTAGGGAGAAACAAATGAACTCATTCACAAAAGTTCTTGGAGTGGCGAG
>VYCX01000316.1 GCA_009843725.1 Boseongicola sp. SB0675_bin_26 | reverse complement strand
CCCCCCCCCCCCCCCCCCCCCCCCCCCCCCCCCCCCCCCCCCCCCCCCCCCAGTGCATGTTGGCGACGATGGAGGTCTCGCCGGACGTGACGCCGGCGTACGGCGTGCTGGACGTGGATGCCGACTGCTCTGGCCCGGTTGTCTCCGTTCGCGGCTTGGTCGAGAAGCCGGATCCCGGGACTGCACCGTCGAATCTCGCCGTGATCGGACGGTACATTCTGTCACCCGAGGTGCTGAACGGCCTTGCCAGGAACGAAGGGTCCGCTGACGGCGAGATTCAGCTTACCGACGCGATCGCGAATGAAGTTGGCTCTGGGCGCAAGGTGCATGGCTTTCGTTTCGATGGCCAGAGATTCGATTGCGGATCGAAGGCGGGGTTTCTCAAGGCAACGGTCGCATTCGGACTGGCTCATGACGAGCTGGGAGATGAATTTGCCGAATACCTCAAGCAGATTGGAACCGAGGACGGCACTCTGAAGGCGAAGCAATGAAGCGCGAGGCACCAACTCGGCCTTGAGGGCAAGTGATGTCCAGAGGCCGGGCACTCAGGGCCTCAACCCCACCTCGGCCTCGAGTGTAGCGAAATCCTTTGACTCAAGTGTCGATACGCTGGACTCACGTCAACAGCGCCTGAACTCTTTCCTTCAAGCTGCCCCAGCAGATGCGCCGCTGATACTTCCGCAGCATCCTCGGCTCCTCTGTCGACAACAGGTCGCCGTGCGTTCGGACGATCTTTCGAAACGAAGCCAAACGCCGTCTGTTGGAAGTGGTCACCGATATTCGGCCAGAGTCGCCATCAGCCGCGCGAGCATGGACAACATACCCCACCTGCGCGTCAAGCCACATCGGCATGCCGGCCTTCGCAAAACGAATGCAAAGCTCAATGTCCTCATGTACGAAAATGTCCTCGTCCAGACCGCCGACATCGAGAAACGCTTTGCGCGCGACCCACATGCCGTTCGTTCCGACAAGTCGGCGCAGAAAGGGACTGTCACCGCCGATCCGCCCATGCGGAAGTTGTCGGTCAAACCCGCGAGGCAAAATCACCCGCTCCTTTCGACCCGGCTTGCGGCGAATGCGCTTCACTGTCCCGTAAGCGACATCCGGTTGAGCATTCGCCACTTCCAGGATGCGCTTCGGATAATCCGGCAATACCTCGTCATCGTCATCAAGGAAAAGGACCACCGGGTGCCTGGCCAATGCCACACCGTGGTTTCTTGCAGCGGACGGCCCGAAATTCGGACCAGGGTTCGTAACGACACGAGTAAAAGTTTCCGGTGCCTCGACGCTACGCAGCACTTCGTCCGCAGCATTGGCGCTGCCATCGTCCACGACGATGATCTCCCCACCAACCGGCAAGGCAGCCTCCGCAGAAGCGACGGCGCGCACAAGGCCGAAAGGCCGATCCTTCGTCGGAATGACAATCGAAATAGGCACGCCGCCCCTACTGTCACAGCAATGCGGGTGCAGGCAACCCGCGATTTGGACGCCATCTGTCGCTGCAATTGCCGCCCGGTCACGGAGGCGCCGTCGCGAAAAAAAAGGGGAACAGGCCGATTTACCATTCAGCACCGGTGCGCACCATGCGGCGCGGTCCACGAAACAGTTCCAGGCGTCGTCGGAAATCTGGAAGGAGGCCGAACTGGCGTCACGGAAAGCAATCACTTCACGGCCGAACGCTCATTTGCACTTGGCCAAGCTCTGGAAAGGAGAATGCCATGAACTGAAGCCTTTCGTCGCGATCCAGCGGGTTCGTCCGCCCGGCAAAGGCGAAGCGCGTCTTGCATGGCGTGCGGCAACGCGCGTCGTGAAGCGTAGACAGCAGGTGAGGAAGCAGCGTGCAGCCTCGAAATCGGTCAATCGATGACGCCATCATTGTTGAGCGTGTGGCGGCAACACCGGAAGTACCACCGCTCCCGCAACGTTCCTTGCGGAGCCGCAACTCGACCTTCCGGAGCTTGGTTGGCCGCCCAGCCTTCGTCCTTCCCGCACCTTGCCCGAAGGCATCCGACTTGAAGCCGTGCCTGGCGCCTCGACATATCCGGACGGTTCCGCCGCATGCCTTGGCGCCGGGAGGACGACCGAAGGGGCCTGCGGGCGTAACCGAAGGCCCGAATGAGGATGATCGTGCGATCCGCGCCGTCCATCAAGACGCCCTCGATCAAGCCTTGGCGAACGAGCGATCATCCGGCATCGGCGTCATCGTCAGGCGAAGCCAGGCATTCGGCCGCCACCGCCGGCCCCGCGTCGCCGAAGACGTCCCGCAGGAGGGCTTGAAGCTCCTCCGACCGTCCTTCCCTCTCCATGGCGACGATCCGGTCCTCGCACAGGATCCGGACGGCGGACCCGAGGCACGAGCTGTCGTCGTTTCCGTGCTCGGCGGAATCCGCATCAAGGCGAAGGACCGCCTCGTGCATCTCGCGCTGCTCCTGCGGGGACAGCGCCTGCGACGCTCGCGGTTTCGCGTTCGGAGAGGGATCTTCGGTCAGGCACCGCCGAACGACGTGGCGGCCTATCCCCTCGCCAGCCGCAGCGGCGGCGGCCCGGATCCTTGCCCATTCGTCATCGGTGCAGGACATCGAGTTGCTGGCCGCCCGTTCCTTGCGCCGCCGCGTCACGGGCCGCCGTCCCGGTTCAGTTCGTCGGCGACATCGTCGAGAAGGTCTCGCGGAGGCGAGCCGTCGCCCGAAGGCGGGCCGGCGTCGAGACCGTCGAACAGGTCCGCCCGGGAAGGAAACGGGTCAGGCAACGGAGCGGGGCCCGGCGTTGCCGCCGTCCCGGTGTCCGGCGGGGATCCGGAATCCGCACCGTCGCCCTCTTCGCGATCCATCGCCGCCGGCTTCGGGCGGTTGTCGGGCGCATCCCCGCTCCGGCCTTCCTCCCCGGTTCCGGTCTCCTGCGGCCCGTCCGCGCAGGAGGCCAGCACCAGGAACCTCACGGCCTGGCGCAGCGTCGTTCCCGTGTCCCAGAGAAACCGCTCCCCCAGGAAGCGGTGGCGGTTGGTGACGAGCTGCTCCACGTGATCGAACAGGCGTCGCTGCTCGGCGCCGGTGAGCGCCATCGGGTATCCGGCCTCCGGATGCGGCGGGCCGTCCGGAGCCTCGCCGTCAAGCACCCGGGACAGGATGAACGCGGAGACGTCCATGCCCTCAGCCCGGGCCTTCGCCCCGATCGCCCGCCACTCGGAGGGCCTGCAGGTCACGCAGCGCTGCCGCCGGATTCGTCCCGCCCCGGTCACGCATTCTCCAGCGAAAGTTCCGCGTCGAGCCAGACGCTCTCCTCGGCGACCAGGCCGTCCCAGAACGCCTTCGCCCCGGCGTCAGCCACCCGCCTTTCCTCGACCCGGGCGAGGACGAGAAGCCCCAGCGCCATGCGCCGCCGGACCTCCGGCGGGAACCCCGAAGGCGCCCCGACCTCAGGCGCGGGTTCACGGGATTCGAGCGCACGCTCGACGAGGAAGCGGGAGTTCGACATTCCGGCGCGCCCGGCCAGGCTGGTGATCATCTCCCATTCGCTGTCGGTGATCATGACGCAGCGTTGCCGGGTCCTCTCTCGGGGCGTTCGGGTCATTGCCGGCACTCCTGGTTCGGGCATCGGGGTGTCCATCGCGATCATACACGGGCGGAGCGCCGCTTCAAGGCGGCCCTCGTCCCCCTTGTTTCGCCTCTGCTTCATATGCCATTCACATGCCACAAGGGCACGACTCCCTTATATCCGGGACATATGTTCCGCGCACTCCATTGTCACTGGCGGCGACTCCTTCGGTCAATGAATGTTCCCAACACAAACGCGATTTCTCTTGATACATCTCCTAACATGTTGTAATTAAGAGCGTAAGCGAGAGAGAAATTTCTTGGTGTAGTATATCTATAGGCCACTGTTCGTGACTATTTGCTCTACACCGGGATTCAACTCTACGCAAACCCGTACTACACGACGGACTCGGTGCTCGCGGAAAACCGTGACGTGGTCGAGGCGACCATTCGGGCGATCGCGCGCGGATGGGGCTGGGCTCACGACAATCCGGAAGGTGCCGTTGACTACCTGGTCGAGCGGTACCCCAATCTTGACCGCGATTCAGAACTCAGGGCCGTTGACCTCGTGATCGGCTATTCCTTCAATGACCGAACGGCAGCGAACGGTTGGGGCACCATGACCCGAGAGAACTGGCAGGCCCAGATCGACATCTACAACCAGCTGGGACAGTTTGCCAGCGGAGCGCCTGCACTTGAGGACGTCATGACGCTGGACATCCTTGAAGCCACCGCGGACGCGCGGCCGAAGCTCGGGTAGCCTTGGTGGGTGTTGCCGATCCTGCGGGTGCTGCGCGCGATTACGCGGCGGTCCTGCGCAATGCGGTGGTGCGTTTCGGCAGCTTCAC
This sequence comes from Boseongicola sp. SB0675_bin_26, assembly GCA_009843725.1. GTDB lineage: Bacteria > Pseudomonadota > Alphaproteobacteria > Rhodobacterales > Rhodobacteraceae > JAJEFO01. Next base: position 1,448 of record VYCX01000316.1, on the reverse strand, counting down.
CGCCCTGCAGGACATCAGCCTTGAACTGGAACAAGGCGCTTTCTGGACAATTCTCGGCCCCTCGGGCTGCGGAAAGTCGACAATGCTGCGCCTTGTTTCCGACCTCGTCCCGGCTGCGTCGGGCGAGGTCTCCGTTTTGGGAAAGTCGACGGAAGAGGCGCGCCTGGCGCGCGAGTTCGCCTTCGTCTTTCAGGACGCGACTCTCCTCCCGTGGCGAACGGCTCTGAAAAACGTCGAATTGCCCCTGGAGATCGGTCGCCGGCGAAACATCAAGATTCCCGTCAGCGACCGGTCACCCAGGGAACTTCTGGCGCTCGTGGGCCTGCGAGGCCGTGAGGATGCACTGCCCCGTGAACTTTCCGGCGGCATGCGACAGCGCGTGGCGATCGCACGTGCGCTTGTCTGCCAGCCCAAGCTGCTGCTGATGGACGAGCCATTCGGCGCGTTAGACGAGATGACGCGCGATCACCTGAACCTGCAGCTTCTTCAGATCTGGGCGGAAACCGGCGTGACGATCCTGTTCGTCACCCATTCCATTCCGGAAGCCGTCTTCCTTGGGCAGAAAGTCATGATGCTGGGGGCGAACCCCGGCCGGTTAAGGGAAATCGTTGACATCGACATCCCCTCGCCCAGGGCAATCAAGGTCCGCGACACCCAGGAATTCACCAAGTACACGGCCTACTTGCGCCGACTGCTGGAGGCGGACTGATGTCTGGCGCGGACGGCAGCGACTCGCCGGCTCCTGAGCCGCGTGCGGGCAACGGGAAGTTCCGGCACCTGCTGGGACATGCCATCCCGGCTGGCGCCGCGATCGGCATCTTCCTGATCTGGGAAGCGGGAGTGCGCATGTTCCAAGTGCCGACCTACATTGCCCCGGCCCCCAGTGACGTGGGCCGGACATTGGTCGAGCAGTGGCCTCTCTTGATGAGGAACTTCTGGCCCACGTTCTACGAGAGCATAATGGGGTTCCTCTTCGGCAACATGGCCGCAATCCTGATTGCGGTCGCATTTGTGCATAGCCGAACCGTCGAACGGGCGTTCTTTCCGATCGCCGTCTTCGTCAACACGATTCCGATTCTCGCCATCGCGCCGATCCTCGTGCTGATCTTTGGCGCCGGACTTACGGCGAAAGTCGTGATCGCCGCGCTGATCTGCTTCTTCCCGACGCTGGTGAACATGGTGCGCGGCCTGCAGGCGGTCAGCCCGGAGACGCTGGAACTGGCGCGGATCCTCTCGGCATCAAAATCCGAAGTCTTCTGGAAGATCCGCCTGCCTTCCTCGCTGCCGTTCCTGTTCTCGGCGCTAAAGATCGCCGCGACGACCTGCGTCATCGGAGCCATCGTCGGCGAGTGGGTCGGCGCAAACTCGGGACTTGGAGCGCTGATCATCGACAGCACGTTCAACTTTCGGTCATCGCTTCTCTACGCAACGGTCTTCCTGTCGTCCGG
>VYCX01000350.1 GCA_009843725.1 Boseongicola sp. SB0675_bin_26 | reverse complement strand
TGGGCCATCTTGATCTGCATCATGTCGGAATTGACGAGATACTCGGTGGTCACGCCGAATCGGCCCGAAGCCACCTGCTTGATGGACGAGCGCTTGGAATCGCCGTTGGGCATGGGCAGGAAGCGGTCAGGCTCCTCGCCGCCCTCGCCGGTGTTCGACTTGCCGCCGATGCGGTTCATGGCGACGGCCAGGGTTGCATGCGCCTCGCGCGAGATCGAGCCGAAGGACATCGCCCCGGTCGAGAACCGCTTGACGATTTCAGCTGCCGGCTCGACCTCGTCGAGGGGCGCCGGCGTCTCCGCCGGGATCAGCTCGAACAGGCCCCGGACGGTCATCATCCGGTGGTCCTGGTCGTTCACCTCCTTGGCGAAGTCGCGATACTTGTCCGGCAGTTCGCCGCGCACGGCGTGTTGCAGGTGTGTGACCGTGTCGGGTGTCCAGCAATGCTCCTCGCCACGCAGGCGGTAGGCGTATTCGCCGCCCGGATCAAGCGCGTTGCGATAGACCGGCGCGTCGCCGTAGGCGAGCTGGTGGCGTTCGACGGTCTCCCGCGCGACCTCCGCCAGCCCGATCCCGCCGATGTTGCTCGCCGTGCCGGTGAAGTACTGCTCGACGAAGCCCGCGTCGAGACCAACCGCGTCGAAGATCTGCGCGCCGCAATAGGACTGGTAGGTCGAAATGCCCATCTTGGACATCACCTTCAGGATGCCCTTGTCGATCGCCTTGATGTAACGCCTGAAGAGGTCGCGGTCGCTCAGTTCCTCCGGCAGTTCGTCCCGCAGCGCCGCCAGTGTCTCGAATGCGAGATAGGGGTTGATCGCCTCGGCGCCAAAGCCGGCCAGGGCGCAGAAGTGATGGACCTCGCGAGCCTCTCCGGTCTCGACAACCAGGCCGAGGAAGTTCCGAAGCCCCGTCCGCACCAGGTGATGGTGGACCGCGGAGGTGCCCAGCAGCGCCGGGATGGCGATGCGATCGCGGCCGATCGCGCGATCGCTGAGCACAAGGATGTTGTAGCCTTCCTGACACGCGGTCTCCGCCTGGCCGCAGACCGCGTCGAGCGCGGCGCGCATGCCCTCGGCACCGTCCGCGGCGGGATAGGTCAGATCGAGCGTAATGGTCCTGAATGCGTTGTCAGCGATCTCGCCGATCGAGCGGACCTTTTCCAGGTCCTGGTTCGTCAGCACCGGCTGGCGGACCTCTAGACGCCTTTGCGGCGTCGTGTCGTTGATGCCAAGGAGGTTGGGCCGCGGGCCGATGAAGGACAGCAGCGACATCACCAGCTCTTCGCGGATCGGGTCGATCGGCGGGTTGGTGACCTGGGCGAAGATCTGCTTGAAATAGGAATAGAGAAGCTTGGGTCGCGACGACAGCGCCGATATCGGGGTGTCGGTGCCCATCGAGCCGACGGCTTCCTGTCCGGTCAGCGCCATCGGCGACATCAGGAACTTGAGGTCTTCCTGAGTATAGCCAAAGGCCTGCTGGCGATCGAGAAGCGTCTGCCGGTCGGGCCGGGCGGCCGGGATGTTGGTCGCTGGCAGGTCCTCCAGCACGATCTGGGTGCGGTCGAGCCATTCCTGGTAGGGCTGGGTGGCGGACAGATGCGTCTTGATGTCGTCATCGTCGACGATGCAGCCCTGTTCGAGGTCGATCAGCAGCATCTTGCCCGGTTGCAGGCGCCACTTCTTCACGATGCGGCTTTCGTTGATCGGAAGGACGCCGACTTCTGAACTCATCACCACCAGGTCGTCGTCGGTGATGACGTAGCGCGCGGGCCGCAGCCCGTTGCGATCCAGGGTTGCGCCGATCTGGCGACCGTCGGTAAACGCGACGGCGGCCGGACCGTCCCACGGCTCCATCAGCGCCGCATGGTATTCGTAAAACGCGCGTCGGCGCGAGTCCATCAGCGGATTGCCGGTCCATGCCTCAGGAATCAGCATCATCATCGCGTGGGCCAGCGAATAGCCTGACTGCACCAGCAATTCCAGGGCGTTGTCGAAGCTTGCCGAGTCCGACTGGCCCTCGGCGATCAGCGGCCACAGCTTGTCGAGATCGTCACCCAGGAGTTCAGACTTCATGAGATGCCGGCGCGCTGCCATCCAGTTGATGTTTCCGCGCAGCGTGTTGATCTCGCCGTTGTGGCAGATCATCCTGTAAGGGTGGGCCAGCCGCCACGACGGGAACGTGTTGGTGGAAAAGCGCTGGTGAACCAGGGCGAGGGCGGAGACCATCCGCTCGTCCCGGAGGTCGAGATAGTACTCGCCGACCTGATGCGCCAGCAGCATACCCTTGTAGATGATCGTGCGCGACGACAAGGACGCGATGTAGAAGTCGCTGCAAGCCTCGCCCAGCCCGTCGGCCTGGTGTTCCGCCTGCTTGCGAATGACGAACAGCTTGCGCTCGAACGCCTCCTGGTCGGCGCAGTTGCCGCCGCGGCCGATGAAGACCTGGCGAACGAAGGGTTCGGTCGGAACGACGCTTTCGCCCAGCCCCGAATTGTCGACCGGAACGTCGCGCCAGCCGATCACGTGCTGCCCTTCCGCCTCGACCAGTTGCTCGACGATGCGAATGCAGTCCCCCCGCGGCTCCTCGGCCTGCGGCAGGAACAGCATGCCGACGGCGTAGTCGCCGGGTGGCGGAATGTTCAGGCCGATGTCGCCGCAGACGGCGCGCAGATGGGCATCCGGTGTCTGGATGAGGATGCCCGCCCCGTCACCGGCCAGCGGGTCCGCGCCCACAGCGCCGCGATGGGTGAGATTCCTGAGGATCTGCAAACCCTGATCGACGATCCCGTGGCTCTTGCGGTTTCCGATGTTCGCCACGAAACCGATCCCGCACGCATCGTGCTCGTTGCGCGGGTCATAAAGCCCCTGCTGCCGGGGCATTCCCTTATGCATGTGCCGAGCAGTTTCGGTCATGTGACCTGACGCTCTCCCTTGTTTCAGGCGGGACCGGACTTGCCGGGTCCGAGCATTGTGACGGCGTGTGGCACTGGACAGTTCAAACGGTGCCAATGCCGGCCAACTCCCGATGTTATTTGCACCGTTCAGGGAAAGTCAAACCGTTACGCGGCCGGTCGGACCGGTGCGGCGATCCGCACGATCAAGCCTGCTGCAAGGGATCCTGAGAGCGTCGGCGCCTGCGGCGGCCGGCCGGCGCTTCTGCGCCCCTGCCGCCACCCGCATTGAAGCTGACATCCGGAAGTTCCGGCAGATGCGGAAACGGGTCCGAGGCATGAGGTATCGCGTTTGCCGCCACGAAATGCTCCTGGAATCTCGGCTCGATCGCCGTTTCGACCTTTTGGACACGGAGCACTTCTGTTTCGATCTTGGCACGGGCCGAGATGTCGCAGAGCGCGATCCGTGCGCCCGTTCCCGCGGCATTTCCGGCCGACGTAACCTTGTCGGGATCGCAATCGGGAATCATGCCGAGGACCATTGCGTGCCTTGGCGAGATATGTGACCCGAACGCGCCCGCAAGCGCGATGCGGTCCACGCGTTCGACCTGAAGCTCGTCCATCAGAAGGCGCGCGCCCGCGCAGAGAGCGGACTTCGCCAGCTGGATGGCGCGGATGTCCCCCTGGGTGACCGTGACGAGGGGGCCGCCATCGTCACGCGCATCCCAGATGACGTATGCGTGCGTGCGACCGTCCGGGATGCAGAGATCCGATCCGGTTTGTTCCGCCGAGCCTATCAGGCCCGAAGCGTCGAGCAGTCCTGACATGCGCATTTCGGCGACGGCTTCGATGATCCCTGATCCGCAGATGCCGGTGACTCCGGTCACGGCCGTCGCCTCGGCAAAGCCGGCCTCGTCCGACCAGAGATCCGAGCCGATCACCTGGAACCGCGGCTTCTTCGTCTTCGGGTCGATCTCGACGCGCTCGATGGCGCCGGGGGCTGCGCGCTGCCCGGAGGAAATCTGCGCGCCCTCGAATGCCGGACCGGTCGGCGATGAGCATGCAAGGACCCGCTCCTTGCTTCCCAGCAGTATTTCGGCATTCGTGCCGACGTCGCATATGAGGACCAGGTCTTCCGATTTGTAGGGTTCCTCCGAAAGGGCGACGGCCGCGCAGTCTGCGCCGACATGCCCCGCAATGCAAGGAAGCACGTATGCATTGGCGGAGGGGTTTATGGATGCCAGGCCGAGGTTGGCAGCATGCGTGTTCACTGCGTCCGAAGTGGCCAAGGCAAAGGGTGCCTGGCCAAGCTCCACCGGATCGATGGCCAGGAGAAGATGGTGCATCACGGGATTGCAGACCACCACGGCCTCCACGATCTGGCGCAACGGAATGTCCGATTCACCGGACAGTTCAATGGCGAGCTGGCCGATGGCCTCGCGCACCGCGCGGGTCATTTCGGCGTCGCCGCCCGGATTCATCATCGCGTAGGAGACACGGCTCATCAGATCCTCGCCGAAGCGGATCTGGGGGTTCATCACGCCGGACGATGCAAGTACCTGGCCGTCGCGAAGGTCGCAGAGATGCGCGGAGATTGTCGTGGAACCGAGGTCGATGGCGAGCCCGTGGAGTCGTCCCTCGAAGAATCCGGGCCATATGTCGAGAAGCACCGGGGCGCCGCCGCGATGATCGCGCCAGACCGCGACGGTGACCTTCCAGCCGCCGTCGCGAAGGGCGGGCTGGAGCGAGGCCAGGAAGGCCGGACTCGCCTCGGGACGCGAGATGTCCCAGTCGCGCCTGAGCGCTTCGCAGAGCCGTTGCAGGTCGCCCTTGGGTTCGTGCATGTCGGGCTCGCGCACTTCGACGTATCGAAGCTGGGTTGCCGGATCCATCGTGATCTGGCGTCGGGTTGCGGCCTTTCGGACGACCTGCCTGTGGACCTGGCTTCCGGGAGGCACATCGATGACCACGTCGCCTTGAATGCGCGCCTGGCAGCCGAGGCGACGGCCTTCCTTCAGCCCTCGTTTCTCGTCATACCTTGCCTCGACCGCGTTCCATTCGGACAGTGCGCCCCTGGCGACCGTGACACCGTGCTTCGGGAACCTCCCGAAGCCTGGCGTGACCTGGCACTTGGAACAGATCCCGCGCCCGCCACAGACCGAGTCAAGGTCGACCCCGAGCTGGCGCGCGGCTGCCAGAACCGGCGTTCCGACAGGAATGTGCCCGCGCTTGCCCGATGGGGTGAAAATCACGAGTGCGGTCTTGTCGCCCATTGAGGTTCCTGTCCTGCCTCAGGCAGCATAGCAATGTGAACTGCCAGAGAAAGCCAAGCTGTCACGCCAGTGCCTGGCGGCTGTCGCAAGCCGCCGGCCTGCCTGATCGAGCAGTCGTGCCCGGGGAACGGGACGGTCGGCCACGGTCCGCCTTTCGGTTCGCGCACGCTGACATCAAGCCCTCCGGCGGCGCCGTCCTTCGCGCCGGCCACGGCCGTTCTCCCCGCTTCCAGCAGGCTTGTTCATCCTGATCCAGTTGCTGCCCGACGGATCGTTGTTGTTCAGGAAGTCGGCTGCACGGATGGAAAGGATCTCCTGCGAGGCGACTCCGGTCCTCGGGGAGAGGCCCAGAAGCGGCGCCAGCCGGGCGGCGCTGGCTCCCTCCGGCACGACGATTCCCAGTTCCGCAAGCCTTGCCACCCGTTCCTGAACCAGGTCCTCCCGAGGCTCCATTCCCAGGAGCGGGCGCAAGGTGCGCAGGTCGACCTCATCAGGCGCCGTGACACCCAATGCCTTCAAGGCATCAAGGCGCTCGCCGACAGCCTTGAGCGTGCGTGGCATCGCTACCGGGTTCATGATCGCGCTGGTCATGCCGTGCGAGGCGGCCATTGCCAGGAAGGCGTTGTTGATCCCGTGCCGGTTCGGCAGTCCGAACGAGACGTTCGACGCGCCGCAGGTGGTGTTGACGCCCAA
>VYCX01000116.1 GCA_009843725.1 Boseongicola sp. SB0675_bin_26 | reverse complement strand
TCGAACTGGTCGTTCAGCAGTTCATGTCCGAAGTCCCAGGGCGTGCCGTCCACGGACCACGGTTCGCAGGGCTGCTCGTAGAAGCCGATCACGAACCCCTTGCCTTCCTGCCTCAGATAGCTTTCGCCTCCCGGATCGATGACATGCGGAATCTCCTGTTCCCGTGCCGCGACTTCCGGAACATCCTCGGTCACGAGATACTGGTGTGCCATCGGCAGCAGCGGCAGATAGATGCCCGCCATTGACGCGACCTCTCGCGCCCACAGACCTCCCGCATTGACCACGTGCTCCGCAACGACGGCGCCTTTCTCCGTAATCACGTCCCAGTCGCCGTCCGCGCGAACATTGGTTTCGATCACGCGGTTTTGCGTGACGATCTCGGCACCGCCCATCCGGGCGGCCTTGGCATAGGCATGTGTCGTTCCGGACGGATCAAGGTGACCGTCGAGAGGATCGTAGAGCGCACCCAAAACGCCGTCTACATTCACGAAGTCCGCAATCTCGACGATCTCGGCGGGGGTCAGCATCCGGGTCTCCAGCCCCATGTAGCGATGCTTCGCGCGCTCGGCCTTGAGCATGTCCAGACGTTCGGGCGTGTCGGCCAGGGTCAGCCCGCCACAGTGATGCAGGCCGCACGACATGCCGGTCCTTTTCTCAAGCTCGTCGTAGAGACCGATCGTGTATCCCTGCAGCGCGGCCATGTTGGTGTCGCCGTTCAGCGTGTGGAACCCGCCCGCCGCGTGCCATGTCGACCCGCTGGTAAGCTCCGAACGCTCGATCAGCATGACATCCTGCCAACCAAGCTTGGTCAGGTGATACAGGACGGAACAGCCGACGACCCCGCCTCCAATGACAACGACACGCGCTTGCGCCTTCATGACCGTCTCCTGCTCAAAGTGACTTCCGCCGTCCGCTCAATCGACCCTCCCCCAGTTCGCCAGCCGCGTCCGAAGCGATTCCGCCCGCTCGTCACCTCGTTCAAGAGCGAAGATCCACGCATGCGTGAGAAAGAACGCGGCAGAGTCGATGTCATCAGATGCCTCCGCCTTGTCCGCAGCCACCGCATAGAGCCCGATCAACGCGTCGCCGTCACCGGTTTCATGTGCGGCGAGCAGTTCGCGTTCGAGGGCTGCCAGTTCGCCTGCAATCACTCGGCGGCCGCCAACGGTTCCGACATGCGTTCGGCAACCCAGCGGTGGAACAGGTGGGTCGGCCCGTCCATCGCCGGGGAAAAGCGGCCGCCGTCAAATCCCGGAGCGCGGCGCGCCGCCTGCATGCCCTCCACGACGCCGACGTCTTCGAGGAAGACCTCCTTCCACTGTTCGGTGTTCTTGAGTCGCAGGGGGCCGGACGTTTCCGGCGAAGCATAGTAGAGATGGATGTGCTCCTGGGTCATGCCAGGCCCTTTGGCCTCGAGGATGATCACGAAGACATGGTCGCGCTGAACGCCCATCATGACGTTCGGCACCACCGTGATGTATTCGCCGGCCGTGTCCCACTTTTCCGAAAGCCCGGGAAAGTCGGGGAACACCGTCCCGTCATCGTCGCGTATCTGCCGGTAGACCTCGGTGCCCTGGCCAAAGAACCGCCCGGGCGCCTCGATATGGTAATGATCTTCGAGTCGCGAATAGCTGTTCAGGCCCGGATGCACCCAAGGCAGATGATAGCTTTCACAGAAGTTCTCGACCGCAAGCTTCCAGTTCGTGCGGCAATCCAGCTGAAAGCGGCTGTCCGGGCCACCATGATGGACAGGAACGTCGAATTCCGCCCAGCGGGCGATCAGATCGGCGTGCAGGTCGGCGAATTCGGGAGCGTCTCCGGAGAAGTTCACGAACACGACATCCATCCACACATGCGTCCGCACCTCGAGAAGTCCGAGGTCCTCACGCCTGATCCCCGCATGGGAGTTCCTGCCCGGTCCGCCGACATGCGGCGTCGCGACCAGCCTGCCCTCGTGGCTGTAGCACCAGGAATGATAGGGGCAGCGGATCGCGCCCTCGATCGTGCACGGCTCCGTCACGAGGGTCATGCCGCGATGGCGGCAAACGTTCTGGAACACGCGGACCTGGCCATCCCTGCCCCTGATGACGAAGAGCGGAACGCCCAGGAAGTCGATTGGTCTAGCGTCGCCCGGCCCGGGCACTTCGGCCGCAACGCAAATGCCCGTCCAGGTCGAGAACCATAGCCGTTCGCGCTCGCGCCCGTATATCTCTTCGGACGTGTAATGTGCGTTCGGCAATCCGTTGGCCGTCTCCACGGGTCGCAGCACGGATGCCAGGTCATCTTGTGTCATGTCAGCCACTCCAATGGACGTTGCCCAAGTCGCTCCAGAGGAACCGGGCAACGATGGACAGCTGCCGTTATCCGGTCGCGCCCTTTCGCGACACGTCCTGTTCTGTCAGCGTCACGGTGCGCATATGCACAACCATCCCCTTCGCGGCGGCCTCCTGCGCGGCAAGGCCCATCTCGACTGCGCAGGCACCGTCAAGAAGCCCGACCTCCGGCTCGCCGCCGTTCCTCAACATGTCAAGGAACCGCACATGCTGGTAGTATGTCGCGCCATTGTGATCGCCGACGGCCTGCAGTTCCGGATCGATCGGAATGTCGACCGATCGCGGGCCCTTTGGCTCGCGGGGCGAAACCACCACCTGCGGCCGGGGCGGCGACCCCAGACGCTCGGGCCAGAATCGGAGCGGGCCTGGAACCCGTGCCTCGATCTTGCCCTTCGGCCCGACCGCGGTCAATTCCTCCTGGAAGTCTGAGCCTTCCGCATACATGCAAAGCTCAAGCATCGCGCGACAGCCGTTGTCGAATTCGACGATGACGTAGGCGCCGTCCCAGATGTCGGGCGTTTCGCCTTCATAGTCCTCGTTCAGGTGATTGACGTCCTGTCCGGCCGAGGCCATGACGCGTTCGGGCTCCCCCTCAAGGATGTGCCGCATCAGGTCGAAGAAATGGCAGCACTTCTCGACAAGCGTCCCGCCCGTGTTGCGATTGAACCTGTTCCAGTCGCCGACCTTGTGCAGGAACGGAAACCGGTGCTCGCGAATGGTAAGCATCGTCGGACCGCCCGTGGCATCGGCAACCTCCTCGATGAACGACTTGATGGGCGGCATGTAGCGATATTCCATGCCGACCCAGACCGGTGCGGGATACTCGGCGGCAAGTCCCAGAATCCGCTTCGCGTCGGTCGCACGGGTATAGAGCGGCTTTTCGATCAGCAGCGGCAGCGGGCGCGTGCGCGCGATCGCTTCGAACTGGGCAGCGTGGAGATGGTTGGGCGAGGCGATCACCAGGCAGTCAATCCCTGGGTCGGCAAGAAAGCCGGCCAGCGATCCATGCATTCGCGCCGCAGGAACGGCCGCCCGTGCCGCTTCGGCCATCTGTGCATCCGGCTCGAAAATTGCCGAAACCCGGGCATCCGGCAGCAGCGCAATGTTGCGCGCATGCTCCTGCCCCATCATTCCGCAGCCGACAATTCCGTAATTGATCACTTCCGACATTCCGGACCTCAACTCAACCGCGACATTCAGCGACAACGCTTGGAATCGAACCAAGTCTCCGAGATATCAACGATTTCCAATTCCAGCGTCAAGCATTGACGCGCACCGTGGCCGGCACTGACGCCAGATCCTCGCAATGCCGGCCCGGCACGCGGCAAGTGCGCACGCGTTTCTCGACTCTTGGATCCCGTCGTTGCAACGGCCTTCATTTGAGAATGCGAGGAGCATCACATGGCATCCCTGGACACATGGCGGGGTTTTCCAAGAAAGTCAGATGCGTGCAAGTCGCCAGTCGGCAAACAGCCTCGACTTTGCCGAGAACCGCCTTGTGTCATGCCCAGCAAACAATCCATCCTGGGTCACAAGCACGCTTCGCCAGCCGCGTGCGGCCGCGCCCAGAATATCCGTATGCAGGGTATCCCCGCACATCGCAATTCTCTCTCGAGGAACACCTGGCAGCGTTGCTTCGATCGACTCATATACCTCTGGGAACGGCTTGCCGAAGAACCGTACTCGGTTGGGGTACAGGTCCGCGATCAAGTGACCGTAGTGGCCTGGCTCAACCGAGAACCCGTCGTTGCGAGGGGCCGCTAAATCGGCGTTGCCAATCCACAGGCTGCGGGGCCTGTTTTGCATTGCGGCATGAAGCAAGCTCTGCCGTTTAGGTGTCCAGTTGGCGGTAGAGAGAAACAGAAAATTGTCGACCGCGTCGTAGCTATCGGGGGCATCGTCAAGACGATGGACACTCGTGGGCAAGTCCGCCAGCGGGTCTTCTTGCGCAGCGATGACACCCCAGCTTCCCCTCGTCAGGTGGCGCAGAGCGGCATCCCGGCTTGTGATGATCTCGTCGTCCCCAACCGCCAAGCCCAGGTGCTTGAATTTGGCGACTACTCCGCTGCGATCATGGCTGGCTGCGTTGGTCAGATTGCGGATCGCACACCCGCGTGCACGAAGCTGATCAAGGCGTTTGTCAGCACCCGGTATCAGGGTTTCGCCGACATTCAGCACGCCGAACGCATCAAAGACAAATGCATCGACCTCGTCTGCTATCTCTAGCAGCGACCGGATATCGACCGTCTGCGTCCGCGTCAGTACGGGCGGAAAACGACTTCTTACCTCTTCGTAGCGATCAAATATTGATGATCCCGTCCACCGGTTACCCTTACTGGATGTTCCAGGCGCTTGCGATCCAGAACGGCAAAGAGGTCATGTCCGGCGACGGACTGACGACGTATTTCGACGATCCAAAGGTCGTGGAGACGCTGGAGTTCTGGAAGTCGTTGTCTTCCGAGCACGGAATCATGCCGACCGGCACGGTCGAGTGGGGTACATTGCGTCAGGCATTCCTCGAAGGACAGACCGCGATGATGTGGCACTCCACCGGCAACCTGACGGCAGTGAAGAACAATGCAAGCTTTGATTTCGGCGTGGCGGAACTGCCGGCGAATGTGCGGAAAGGCTCGCCAACGGGTGGCGGCAACTTCTACCTGTTCAAGGATACGTCAGACGAGGAAAAGGCGGCAGCGCTCAAGCTGATCAAGTTCATGACCTCGCCCGAGCAAGCCGCCGCCTGGTCAATCGCGACCGGATACATGGGCGTGTCTCCTGCAGCCTACGAAACCGAGGCATTGAAGGCCTACACGCAGGAGTTCCCTCCCGCCTTGGTGGCGCGAAACCAGCTGGAGAATGCGGTGGCCGAATTCTCGACCTTCGAGACGGCGCGGGTTCGTGAAGGCCTGAACAACGCGATTCAGTCCGCCCTGACGGGCTCCAAGGAAGCCGCAGATGCTTTGCGCGAAGCGCAGGCCGCAGCAGTGCGACAGCTGCGCGACTATCAATAGATGATCCGGTCGGGCCGGTCGAAACCGGCCCGACCTAGCCGTCAACTGGAGAGCCTCCATGTCTGCTCACGTCAATCTGGAACGACGCAGGCAGGCCATAAATGGCTGGCTCCTGTTCTCACCCGCAGCAGTGCTGCTGACGACCTTCGCGTTCTACCCCTCCATCGCAACGCTCTGGTCGTCGATGTTCTCACGTGGCACCCGTCGCAGGCCCACTGAATTCGTCGGCACCGAAAACTACGGGGACCTTTTTGCCGACCCGACCTTCTGGCTCGTCGTCAAGAGCAACCTGATCTATGCCGCCGCGACGATTCCCGTGTCTATCGGGATCGCCTTGGCCATGGCGCTCTGGGCCAATTCCAAGATCTCCGCGCGCGGATTCGTGCGCACCGCCTATTTCACTCCTACCGTGCTGCCGATGATTGCCGCAGCGAACTTGTGGCTGTTCTTCTATACGCCAGGGCTAGCCTCGATTCCCAAATGAACTTTCCTTCATGACATTTGCTCAGATGGCGCGG
>VYCX01000024.1 GCA_009843725.1 Boseongicola sp. SB0675_bin_26 | reverse complement strand
CTCAGGCACAAGATGTGGGACCACCTGTGCTAAGGGGATAAGCCTTTGCCGAATTTTGATTCTGAAACGGGCAAATCATGAAATATGATCACTGCGGATTTCACCGAATTTCATTTCATTGGCCGTTGTCCGCTGCAACGGGACATTGCTCTTGCGATCCAGCGCATTCGATCGGTGGTTGCCGCGTTCGCCGCAGGCATGGCCGTGAATTCTGCAGCCGTGTTCCGCCACATTCGCTGTTGTCGTCGGCCCGACCCCTTAATCAGCCCTGTTTCTCAGGATATGTGCATCCATTGCGGCCAGGCCCTCGTCCAGCCCGCTGCGCCCGAAGCCCAGACGAAACCGGTCATCGGGAACAAGGCCGAGGCATGACGAGAATATCGTCCCTGGCAGAAGCAATACGCCGCTCTCTTCCACCAAGGACCTGCAGAACTCCTCGACGCCCTCGGTTCCCTTGTAGCGCGGGAAGGCCGTGCACCCGCCGTCAGGCTGCCGCCACTCGAACAGGTCGGCATGCCGGGCGAAGAAGGCGTCCCATTTCGGCAGGTTCTCGTCCACGATCCGGCAGTTGCGTGCGAGCAGCTGCCCACGGTTCTGCAGCGCAATTTTCGCCAGCCGTTCGCTTGGTCCGGCATTGCAGATCGAAAGGTAGTGCTTCATTCGCTCCATCCTGGAAATCAGGTTCGAATCCTGGCAAGCGATCCACCCGATCCGAAGGTCCGGCATTCCGAAGGATTTCGACATCACGTTCAGCGACAAGCCACGTTCGTAGACGTCGGCGATGAAAGGCAGGTGCCTGATGCCGGATGGCCCCAATCCGTGAAAGATCTCGTCATGGAGGATGTAGATGCCGTGGGTGCGGCACAGTTCGACCAGCGCCATTTAGCGGTCAATCGTGAGGATGGTTCCGGTCGGGTTGTGCGGGAAGTTGATCGTGACCAGCCTCGTGTTCGGGCGAATCGCGTCCCCGATGCGGTCAATGTCGAGCGACCAGCTGTCGTCCGGGTCGAGCGGGACGCCGGTGGCCTCGCAGATCGCGAGGGGCAGGGTTTCGTGGCTTTGGTAGTTCGGCGTCACCACAATTGCGTGGCTGTCAGCATCGAGAATCACGTTGTTGGCGGCGAAAATCCCTTCGCTCGCCCCGGCAAAGCAAAGGATGTCGGCAGGCGATTGCCGGAGATACATGCCCGCGACCGCCTCACGAAGATCGGGGGCGCCGAAGGTCTCAGTATAGCCGAGCCGGAGTGTCTCGAACGCTGCCTGCTCCTCCGGCGATGCCATGGCCAGCAAGTCCCGCATCGAGATGCTCTCCGCATCTGACGCGGTCATGTGGTGCGTTGCCTTGAACTCCCATTTCGAGAAATGGGTCTCCAAGCGAAAATCCGGCAGTGTCGGCATGGCGCGAAGCCTACAATTGCCTGATGCGGAAGGCCACGGCCAACTTGGTGTCACATGGCCGAAGCGCGAACTGCTTGTTCATGTCCCTTGGCTCCGGCTTGAACGCGGCATCGGCGGGCGGGTTCTCAAGGCTCAACCCTTCCGGCAAGACGTGGTAAGCAGAGGAGACCAGAAGCGAAATTCGGCCAACCGTGGGCCGTCGCAGGGCGTACATTTTGGACGGCACCGCACCAAAGGCCCTGTCGATTTCGACCATGCGACGAGGTGCACTTCGCAAGATGCAAGGGACGAGAAACATTGACTGAGAACAACTCGATTCACACCTGCCTTTGGTTCGACGGCAAGGGACTGGAAGCTGCAAAGTTCTACGTGAACCTGATTCCGGGAAGCGAACTCCATACGCCCGACACCGGGGATGGTGAGCCGCTGCTGGTCTCGTTCACGCTTGGAGGCGTTCCCTACCAAATCATCAGCGGCGGCCCGCACTACCAGTTGAATCCGGCTTGCTCGATTGCGGTCATCACGCCGGATCAAGACGAGACCGATCGAATTTGGAACGCCCTTGTCGCCGATGGCGGTGAGGCAAGCCGATGCGGCTGGCTGGTCGATCGCTGGGGCGTGTCATGGCAAGTCTATCCTCAGGCCCTGCCGGAAATGCTGGGTGCGGATGACCGCGAGGCCGCAGCACGTGCGCAGCAGGCAATGCTGGGCATGAGCAAGATCGACATTGCCGCGATCAAGGCCGCCTTCGAAGGAAACTAGAGCCATGACACCGGCATTGGCTGAGCGCGTGCCGCGGGCTCCGTGACGAACTCAAGCCCTTCCATCGTGGGCGGGACAAGAGGTCGGACCCCTCGTACCGACCCTCTACAACTGACGCATCTGACAACTTTCGGCATTGGTCGGGCGGCGAGCCTCAACGCATGGCGAATTTCCGTGTTGACAACATGCAACCTCGCTTCAACTTGGCGACAACGCACAACCTGGCACGCCAGACAGCGGAAGCCGCTATATCTGACGGTGTAGCCTGACTGGCCAATCGGAAAGACATCAAGAGGAGCGCCATTGCACAAGTTGCGGCCCCCGAACGGGCAAGCAAAGGGAAAAGAGACGATGAAAGCGGAATTTGACTACAGCGGCTGCAACGTGTTCGTGGCTGGCGGAACCAGCGGGATCAATCTCGGGATTGCGGAAGCTTTCGCGCGTGCCGGCGCCCGGTTGGGCGTTGCAAGCCGCAAACGGGAAAAGGTGGACGCCGCCGTCGCCCGGATTTCCGATCTGGGTGCCAAAGCGCACGGTTACAGTTTCGACGTGCGTGATGCGTCGGCGGCCGAGGCGGCGATTGCCGCGTTCGCCGAGACGGCTGGCGCCATTTCGGTACTGGTTTCCGGGGCTGCGGGGAACTTTCCAGCGCTTGCCAAGGACATGAGCGTCAACGGGTTCAAGTCGGTGATCGATATCGATCTGCTTGGCACCTATCACGTGATGAAAGCCGCGTATCGGCACATGAAGAGGCCCGGAGGCAGCATCATCAACATCTCGGCCCCACAGTCGGTGGTGGCAATGTCGCATCAGGTTCATGTCTGTGCAGCCAAGGCCGGCGTCGACATGGTTACGCGGTGCCTGGCCATCGAGTGGGGACCGGAAGGATTGCGCGTAAATGGGGTCATCCCGGGCCCGATCGCCGGAACCGAAGGCATGGCCCGGCTTGCACCCTCGCCCGAGGCACGTGCAATTGTCACCGAAAGCGTACCGATGCGGCGATGCGGCGTACCCGAGGACGTGGCGCAGGCCTGCCTGTTTCTCGGGTCCGAAGCGGCTGGCTACGTCAATGGCTCGATCATGGCCGCCGATGGAGGATGGGTGCTGGCCAGCGCTCCCTTGGACTTCGGCGCGTTCGCGTGACCCATGCTGCGTCTTGTCTGAACATGTGCCTGTTCAAGACGCTGCTCACGCCTGGAGCTTCTGCCGTTTCGCGATGTCCAAAGCCTCGCTGACACGTCAAGGCCCGTCCATTTCCCGCGAGTTGCCGCGCCGATTTCGTGCCGATGCTCCCCGGCCTAGGGCCAGGCAGTGAGGCGTTTCCAGCGTGGCGCGCGGCTGTCCGCTGACGGCATCACGTTTGCACGGCACAAGGGTTCCGACCTTCGACCGGCATGAGGAAAACGCATCGGCTGCCCGCGACGCAACCAAGGAGTTGCACAGTCAGGCCGCAGATGGTGCCTGGAAACTGGATCCGGTGGGCGAACGGGCCCGAAGCCGCGAGTCCGGACACCGCGGCGCTGGGACCTGTCATGTCTGCCACGCCGTGCGGCGGCGCGATTCCCGGGACGCCGGCGCCTGCCACACGCGTGCGACCATGGACAAGCACGGTCCCGAGAACGATGAAAGAAACGACGATTTGGCGGAGACGTGCACTCCCGCGGCATGGCGCCGTCATCTCAAGCGCGAACCGGCAGTCGGCGATCCGACGCCACGCAGGAACGCCGCCATTGGACGAATTCCAGAATCTGGCGCTTCGCGGCATCGACGCGGTTCAAGGGTCCGCCAATCACCCTGCTCGGATGGCGCGCCGGCCAGGAGCGGCGCATGGCCTCAAGAGGCCACCACGGCGCGTCTGGCCAGGCTCCTGACCGAAGACGTTGCAGCGACTTTTTTCCGCTTGGAGAATTGAATCGTGTTCTGAGCGATCCTCGGCAGGTCGTACAGGTAGTTCACCATCACGCCCGACGATTGCGCGATGCCCGTGTCCGAAAGATCGGCGTCGGAGTGAATTGCGTGCACGAGTGCGCCGTTTCCGAGGTGAAAACGAGCAACGGCGTCCAAGGGCAGGCCGTCCGGCGCCTTGGCGTCCAAAAGGTACTTCGCAGCGAGCCTCTCGATACCCTGAGGGTCGCCGCCACCTTCAAGGATCCCTTCGCTCCGCAGCCACTGCATCAGCCCGGGGATCGGCGACAGGGTCACGAACGACCTTATGTTGGGCAGGTCGTGAGACAGGTCACGCGCGACCTGCTTGATCAGCGAATTGCCGAAAGATACGCCCGCCAGCCCCTTTTGACAGTTGGAAATGGAGTAGAACACGGCAGTGTCCGCGTCTTCCGCGTCCATGGCCTCACGCTCTCCGGACAGCACCGATCGAATGGAGTTCGGAACGCCATTGGTCAGCGCCACCTCCACGAAAATCAGCGGCTCATCCGGCATCGAGGGATGGAAGAACGCAAAGCAGCGCCGATCCGTCGGCTGCAGGCGGCGGCGCAGGTCGGTCCAGGTGCCGATTTCGTGCACAGCCTCATACGCGATGATCTTCTCCAGAATCGAGGCCGGGCTTTCCCAGTTGATCTGCCTCACGACCAGAAAGCCCCGATTGAACCAGCTGCGCAGCAAGTGAACGATGTCGTGATCGGTCCTGCCAAGTTCCGGCCGCTCTTCCAGCAGGGCCAGCAGGTCCCTTCGCATCCGGACGATTTCCGCCGTGGCCCCGGGCGCTTCGTTCATTTGGCGAAACAGGACCTGCCTTTGCGGTTCCGAGGCATTGGAGAGGGCCCGGAAGTTCTCAGGCGAAGGATCCGAGCCGTAGGCCCCTGCCAATTCCGCAATTCTCGCGGCGTCAAGATCCAGCTCGTCGTTCAGGAATTCGAAGAACGCGATCTTCCGGTCGCGGTCCAGCATGCGGTATCGGTTCAGGATGGTGGCTGCCAACTGCCGAGCCGAAGTCTCGTCGGTCTCGGTCAGGAGACCGAGGCAGACTTCCTTGATCTTTCGCCCGTCCTCTATCTTTCTTCCGAACGGCCGCCGGTCGAGCAACGTCGTGAGAAGATCCCCCAGCGCGTTCGTGGCCAGCATCCCGAGTGTCCCGATGCACGCACGGCCCAGCCTGGCATCCGATCACGGATGGTCGGGCATGGCCATCGACCCGCCCGCCGCCGATCGGGTGCCGCAGGCGCGGCCGGCAGGCCGGGCGACCATCCGGTCGGACTGGCGCGCGTTTTTGGAGTTCGCGGCGCGGATCTCGAAAGGCGTGAAGGCGATCAGGCGGGCGCTCGGGTTTCGGTGGTCGCAGGCGGAGTGAAGGAGGGATGGTCATGGACCAGCCTGGGGACGTCAAGGAACTGAAGGTGGGAGACTACACGTTCGAATTGCAGGAGGACTGGTTCGGCAGGCACATGGTGAGCTCGCCGGATCTGGAGGTATCGATCGGCGACGCCCGGATCCGTCCAGGCGTTGGAGGTTCATGGGTCAAGGACGGAGGCCGCCTTGAAGTGACGATCAAGCTGACAATTGAACTGGACTGGCATTGAAACTGGTGTGACGGCGCCGTGCGGGTCGCCGCTCCCGCGCTCGCCCGAAGGCATGAGGTGATGGCGGATGGCTCCGGCGCCAAGGACGTTTTAACCGCCGTTCAACGCCAGGTAAAGGGACCGTGAAAAGCGCCCGTTGTTCGCCATGTTCGCGAGAACAGACGCGAACGATGTTCGCCACCTTGCTTGTTCGCCACGTTCGCGTGA
>VYCX01000261.1 GCA_009843725.1 Boseongicola sp. SB0675_bin_26 | reverse complement strand
GCTCTCAAGATCACGCAGGAAGAGCTCTCGCTGCAAACCGGGATCTCGCGACCCACCATCAGGGGCATTGAACGAGGCAAGGAAACCGCACAAGTGGGACTGGTTCTCCAACTGTGCCAGGATCTGGGTGCCGCCATCGAGCTCAAGTTTCCGTAGGATGTGAGCCGGTCGTGACCATTCTCGACATCTATCTTGAGGCGGTTCAGGAACCCGTCGGTCAGTTGTCTGCCGAGCCCGATGGGGACGTGTCCTTTCGATACGTGACGGATGCGATCCCGCACGCGATCTCCGCGTCGCTGCCAATTCGCGCAGAGCCCTTCGGCGACGTCGCGGCGCGCGGCTTTTTCTCCAATCTCCTGTTCGAAAACGAGATGCGCGATCAAGTCATGCAGCGCCATGGCATCGCGGAACGCGACATCGTCGGGTTGCTCGCCCACCTTGGCGCCGATTGCCCAGGGGCGATCAGCTGCGTGCCGGAAGGCGCGCCACCGGGCAAGCGGCCCGGGCGCCTGGACATCGACTACGAGATGCTGGACGGTGCTCCCGTGGTGCCAGAGGCGGCGCCCGCAACCGGCCTTGACATCGTTCCCTTGCCGGTCGAAGGCACGCTGGCCCGCCTGATGGCTTCGCTTCGTGACCATCGACGCCTCCCGGCCGTCATCGACGATCCATCTCCGCTCGCCGGCGTTCAGGGCAAGGTCGCGCTGGCGGTCTTGCCGAATGGACGCCTGGGGCTTCCCAAGCCCGGCAGCGGCGCGCCGACAACGCATATCCTCAAGGTTCCGCGCGAAAGCGCCATGTCCTCCGTCGTCCGTGAACACCTGGCAACTCGGCTCATGGCACGAGTCCAAAGACATCCGGTCGCCCAGACGCGCGTAATGGGCGAGGGGTCGCTCCAAGGGCTGCTGATCACTCGATTTGACCGGAATGTCGCGGAGGGGAAGGTGCACCGCCTGCACCAGGAGGACCTTTGCCAAGCGCTCGGACTCGGACATACCTTGAAATACGAGCGAAGGGGCGTGGAGGGGCGTGCCTTCAACGCATCGGCCATCTGCGAGATCCTGAGGTCAACCCGCGTGCCGGCGCTGGCGCGCCAGGCGTTCTTCGAGATCACGCTGACCAACATGGTCCTCGGCAATTTCGACAATCATGCAAAGAACCACGCGCTGCTCTACGCGGCCGCAAGGCCGGACTTGGCGCCTGCCTACGACATCGGCCCTGTCCTCCTGGATGCAGGAGTGATCCACGAGATGTCATTCCGCATAGGCAAGGCGCGCATGGCGGACGACGTGGACCGTGACGACTTGAGCGCGTTCATCACCGCCCTTGGTGCGCGTGGCTTTTCGAAAGCCCAGGAGAATCGCGTGATCGGCATCGCCCAGGCATTGGTGCAAGCGACGGAGGATCTGCCGCGCTTGGCTGGGAAAGGTCTCTGCGACGCGGTCCGGCAACAGGCGCGACATCTGTCCGAAAACCTGGAGCTCGGTCTCGACATTCCTGAATTCGACGCAGTGCCCGTCAATCGACCCGAGCGCATGTAGGCCGGACTGGTTCCCGATCCTTTCGCCTTCTTCTGTGACGTGTTCTGCCTTGCCCATCTGCAACGGACAGCATCCGCGCCAAGCCTGCTCAACGGCAGCATCGAACGCCGGCTTCAGCGAGAGTTTCCGGCGAGCGGCGGAAAGTGTCCCCGGCGACATTGTACGGCAATTGGGCGCGCATTGCCGTCCTGGCCGCATGAGTGCAGCGGTCGGCTTTGGAGGAACTGGAGAATGAAGCAACCTGGGAAATCCGCGTTGACCCGCCGTGGCATGCTGACCGGGATGGCGTCCGTCGGAATCGGCACCGCTGCCGGGTCGGCGCTTGCGGCGGACCGGCCGATGATTTCGGGAGGTAGCATTTCGGGATGCGAGAATGCCGGCGTGGCAGCATCGGAAATGTCCGGCCGCATCGCCACGCCTGCGAACTTCGCGCGTGCCGGGCGTTGCGAGTTGTCGAGAGACACCGTGGAAGGTCCCTATTTCATTTGTACCGACACGATGAATGCCCGAAACATCGCCCAGGGCGTCATGGGCACGCCGATGACCCTGTCGCTGCGCGTCACAGATCAGGCCTGTGGACCCGTCCCGGGTGCCATAGTGGATGTCTGGCAATGTGACGCCCGCGGAAACTATTCCGGCCATGCCGTGAATCCCGACAGTCCGAACCTGGCACGGCAGAGGGGCCGACGTCGCGAGCCCGATGTTCCGACCCGATTCCTGCGTGGCGTGCTGGCTGCTGGTGCCGATGGCATCGTCGAGTTCGACGCGATCTATCCGGGATTCTATGGCGGGCGTGCAGTCCACACGCATTACAAGGTGCATGTGGGCAACACGGCATTCCTGACAAGCCAGGCGCTTTACCCTGAGGAGTGGCACGACAGGATCTTCAATTGTCCGCTTTATTCGGAGGGGCGCGGCGCGAGGCGTGTTCTGAACGCGGACGATTCCTTTGGCAGGAGCGGCGGCCTCTTCACTGTCCGGGAGCGCGGTGGCCGTCTGCTTGCAACGGTCAACCTCTCGATCCGGACATAGTGCAGCATTGGCAGTTGTCCGCCGATGCTGGCATCGTAGGGTCGCTGATGGAGTCGTCGCGTGACTCACTTCGGTGAATCCTCGAACAGGATGCCCACGTCTCGTTGACACTGTAAGGAAAAATCCTTACGAATCCGCCGTGCGCAGAAGGAGTGCAGATCATGTCGATCATCCACGAAGTCGCAACAATGACCGCGAAGGGCCAGATCACGCTGCCCAAGACAGTCCGCCAGGCATTGAAGGTCGATGTCGGCTCCAAGGTTGCATTCGACCTCCAAGACGATGGACAAGTTGTCGTCAGCCGTGCCGACGCCGAGCATGAAGATCCGGCCATCGCCGCGTTTCTTGACCTGCTTGCCGGGGATGTCCAGGCCGGGCGGCATGTGCGGGCAATTCCGGACGATCTGGCACAGGACATGCTCGAATGCGCGCGGCATCACGAGGGGCCGGACGGAGACATCGACGGAGAAGTCGCTCTCTGATGCAGCGCCACGGTTGGACTCTGCTGTTCCACGATTGCCTCATCGTTCAGCTGCGCAATCTCCACCACGCAGTGCAGCGCGCGCACCGACGCGATCCCGCGGAGTTCGCATCCAATGCGAACGTCAATCTGTTTCACGCACTGAGCCGGTTGATGCTGGAGATCGTCCCGCAGGATCCCTCACGAGACGAATTTCGCCAAGGCAACACTCTCGGTCCACGCTACCGCCATTGGCGACGCGCCAGAATCGGCAGGCGGTTTCGGCTGTTCTTCCGCTATGACGCAAGGGCCAAGGTGATCGTCTACGCGTGGGTCAATGACCAATCCACGTTGCGCTCATCAAGGAGCAGAACCGATCCGTACAAGGTCTTCGCCAAAATGCTGGCGCGGGAAGATCCGCCCGACGATTGGGCCTCGTTAATTTCTGCATCAAGGCAGGATTGGCAAACAGGGAAGTCGCCGCCTTCAGACCGTGGCGGCCGGCGCCGGAAAGATGACCCTTAAGCGACCGCCTTGACAATGCGCCGCGACAACTCCCACAGGGGCAGGCCGACAAAGCATGCGGCCAAGGCTTGGCGCCCGAGGGCAGTCCTTTGCGTCCGGCCCTGAAGACGCTGTCCTCGATTGGGTTCTTTGCCAGAGGGGTCGGGCGATTCCGCACGGGATGTTTCAGATCCGTGATCCATTTGGACGTGCGAATCAGTTCGGAGTTGGCCGCTCATCCGACATCTCGACTGGAACTGCTTTCGGATGGAGCGCGGCAAGCTGCGAGTTCTGAACGCAAAGGAATTCCCCTTGTTGGCAGGAGTGGCAAACTGCTTGACGTCCGGGATCGCCGTGACCGCCTGATTGCGACGAGCAATTGCTCCGTTCATTCATGCAAGGCTGTATGCTGCATCTCGCGAATGCGACGTGCAGGTCGCAGCAGGAGCGATCGTGAGGCGTTCCATCGTGGACCGGGAAGTTGAGCTTGTCTCCTTCACTTGTTTGGGGGCAGATTGTCCATCCAACCAAGAATGCCCATGACACGCCCGAACATCCTTCTTTTCATGTCCGACAACCAGCCGGCAGACTTGTTGGCCTGCTACGGCAACGATGAGGTCAATACTCCTCATATCGACCGGTTGGCCGAGCGCGGAACCAGGTTCGCAAACGCATTCTGCGTGAACGCCATGTGCTCGCCTTGCCGCGCTTCCGTCCTGACCGGATTGATGCCTAGCCAGCACGGGATCCATAACTGGCTTGACGACAGGCTCATCGAACGCTGGCCGGAGAACTGGTCCGCGGTCGCGGAATTCACCAACATCCCGTCAATCGTCAAGCAAGCCGGTTATGCAACTGCATTGATTGGCAAGTTCCATCTCGGGGTGCCGTTCGTGCCGCAGCTGGCCTTTGATCATTGGGTCACCTTTCCACACGGCCACACGACCAGCTTCTACAGCAACGAAGTCATCGATCAGGACGAGCGATACAGGTTTGCCGGCCATACGGTAGACTTCTTCACCGACAAGACCATTGAGTTTCTGGAACACCAGGCCGATCAGGACGAACCGTTCTTCGCGTTCGTGCCGTATACCGGGCCCTACGGGCATTGGCCGGCGATCCAAGGCCGTGCCGACAACGAGTTTGCCGGCCTCTATGACGATGCGGACATGCATTCGATCCCGCGAGAGGGCATTTCAAGCGAGGTTCTCGACCGGTTCGGGATGCGCGTTGCGGCAGGCGGCTTGCGCGAGCAATTCAAGGGCCCGCTGCTCTTGCCGAACAATTTGGAGTCGCTTCGGAACTACTTCAGCCAGGTCAGCTTGATCGACGACAGGGTAGGGCGCGTTCTTGCGGCACTTGAGCGGCTCGGACTCGATCGAGATACGGTGGTCATCTACACTTCGGACCACGGGTTTTCGCTCGGCCACAACGGAATCTGGGGGCACGGTGCCGCGAGTTTTCCGGCGAGCGCCCATAGACCCTCGTACCAGATCCCCCTGGTCATGGCAGGAGGTCCCGTTGCCGAAGGGTCAGGTGTGATCCATAGACATCCAGAGCGCCGCGTAGCGGCACCGTTGCCCAGAGTCCCTTCTTCCTCTCGATAAAGGCGACATTACAGAAGGTTGCGACCATACACAAGAGAAAATCATGTGCATTGCACATGGGGGAGATGCGGGCGTGGAATGCGCCGGAGTTGCATTTCGGGGAACAGCATGGGCAAGAAACAGGCAAGGTGAAGTCGCTTCCGCATAACCATGAGAGGCATGTGCAAGGTTATAAGCAATATATAACAGATGTCTTTCAGGAGCTGAGAAACGCTGTTTTGGCGGGCGTCTGCACATGATCGGAGCGTCCACGCAAGACGGTTCCGCAAGGCCTGGGGCCGTCAGTGAAGCGGACGGCCGTGAAGGCCGGCAGACGATGGACGGAGCGCCGTCTGCAGACAGGCAGGGGCTGCAAGGCGGCAGGCCCGTCCGGACCGGGACCTGACGGAAGCGCGCCGCCAGGCCCGGACCCCGGCGAAGGGCCGTAGTCTTCCGGCGGCGCGAGATTCCTCTTGACAGGTCCGTCACCGTCGGGTTTCCATGCGCGGGAAACGCGTAAGGGGTGCAAGGCGTAAGGCGTTTCGCCTGTCTCTCCGTTGCGGCTTCCTTGGGCTTGGCCGGGCAGAGAGGGAAACGTCCACCTTGGATTACGTTCTTTCGTTGGCGTCTGCGGCATCCGCTGCTGTGCGCGCCCTTGCAGGCGGCGCCGGCCTTTTGTGTTCGAGATTCGGCTTGACAGCCGCGCACGGCGCGGCGACTCCTGTCGCCGGGTCGCCGGGTCGCCGGGTCGCCGGGTCGCCGGGTCGCCGGGTCGCCGGGTCGCCG
>VYCX01000108.1 GCA_009843725.1 Boseongicola sp. SB0675_bin_26 | reverse complement strand
GGCCGCCAAACACGCGTCAAGGAAAGCCATCACCGCTCGACCGAACGCTTACGGGTGCGGAGCCGGTGTGGAGATGGGGCTCCTGCCTCCGCCGCCTCAAGCGCCTGTCCCGCTTCGGTGACGAAGCCGGCGACCCGCACCCGCATGTTGGCTTCGTACGTCTTCCTGTGCCGGGTTTCCATCCTCAGGTGAAAGAGCGAACTGCGCACGCGCGGCCGGAATTCGATCCCGTCGATCACCTCAGGCACATCGGCCCAGAGCCTGCGCGCGTGCGCGTAGTGCCTGGATGCGCGGCCGAACCGGCCTGCCTCCATGGCAATGAACCCGACGTTGGCGATGCTGGTCGCAATGCGCGGGTCGCCGCGGCGGAAGAAAAGACGCGCGAGATACCATGCGAAGAGGAATCGCCTGCGCGCGAGCGAAACATCGCCATTCGCCCACGCGGCATTGCCACACTCCTGCCAACGCTCCCACAGGACGTCCGAGCGCCGCCAGCCGGCGGAGCGTGCCGCCCGCCATTCGGCACTGCGTGCATCAGATTCCGAGGTACGCCGCGCGGACATGTTCGTTATCGTGCAGTTCGTCTGCCGGACCTTCCAGAGCCAGCGACCCCGTTTCGAGGACATATGCGTAATCCGCGAGCTCGAGTGCCAGTTCCGCGTTCTGTTCGACGAGGATGACCGGCACGCCCTGAGCATTGATTTCGCCGATGATCCTCGCGATTTCCTCGACGATCTTCGGCGCAAGGCCCATGGACGGTTCGTCCATCAAGAGGAGCTTCGGCCTCGTCATGAGGGCACGGCCGATCGCCAGCATCTGCTGTTCGCCTCCGGACATGGTCTTGGCCAGCTGCGTTCGCCGCTCGAGAAGCAGCGGAAACCGGTCGTAGACCGCTTCCAGATCCCGTTGGACCGCTTCCCTTTCCCGACGCAGGAATGCTCCGGTACGGAGGTTTTCCTCGACGGTCAGATCCGGGAATATGCGCCGTCCCTCCGGCACGTGGGCGATGCCACGGGCGACGATCCGATCGGGGGCCAGGTTGTCGATCCGTTCTCCGGCGAAATGAATCTCACCTTCACGGACCCTTGTCAGGCCTGAGATCGCCCGCAGGGTCGTCGTCTTCCCCGCGCCGTTGCTTCCGATGATGGTGACGATCCGACCGTCAGGAACCTCGAGCGAGATGTCGCGGACCGCCGATACCTTGCCGTAGGCCACGGCCACGGCTCTCAGCTCAAGCAACATGGCGTGCACCTCCGAGGTAGGCCTCGATGACGTCCGGGTGGTGGCGGATTTCCTGCGGATTGCCTTCGGCAAGAAGCCTTCCGAAACTCATGCAGGTGATCCGGTCGCAAAGCCCCATTATCGCGTGCATGTCGTGCTCGACGAGGAGAATCGTGACGCCGGTGTTCCTGATCTTGACCATCAGTTCCATCATCCTGCGGGTCTCTTCCGGATTCATTCCCGTGAAGGGTTCATCAAGAAGCACCACGTCGGGGCGCGCCGCCAGCGCAACCGCCATTCCCAGCGCCCTCTGATGGCCGTGGGGAAGATCGCCAGCCAGCTCGTCGGCCAGCCTGGAGAGCCCGAAGAAGTCAAGCGCTTCCTCCGCACGGGCCCGAGCCGCGCGGCGGTTCGCCTTGTCCACCCCTGCCATCGCGGCGAAGATGTTCGGCGGAAAGCTCATGTGGGTTCCGACCAGCGCGTTCTCCAGAACGGAGAGCTCGGCAAAGAGCGTCGAGTGCTGAAAGGTCCGAACGACGCCGCGCCGGGCGACTTCGTGCATCCTGAGCCCGGAAATCGTTTCGCCGCGCAGCCGGACTTCGCCGCCGGCCGGCTTGTAGAAACCCGATACGACGTTGAAGGTGGTCGTCTTGCCCGCGCCGTTCGGGCCGATCAATCCGTGAATCGCGCCACGCTCGACCTCGAACGAAAGGCGGTCGATTGCCGTAAGCCCGCCGAAGCGCATGGTCAGTTCATCGATCTCGAGAATGGGAGGGGCCATCTGTCACGCTACTCCGTGGC
Organism: Boseongicola sp. SB0675_bin_26; assembly: GCA_009843725.1. GTDB lineage: Bacteria > Pseudomonadota > Alphaproteobacteria > Rhodobacterales > Rhodobacteraceae > JAJEFO01. Next base: position 3,913 of record VYCX01000108.1, on the reverse strand, counting down.
CTCGGTTTCGCCGGTCATCTTCCTGTTCGCGTTTCGCCTGGAAAGCGCGCCACGGACGAGGCTCTCCAGACCCTTGGGCATGAACAGCACCGAAAGGATCATGATGAGCCCGTATATGAGCGGCCGCATCTGCTCGAATCCCGCCTCGCGCAGCACGATCTCGTTCAATACGGTGAGAACCACGCAGCCGAGGATCGGCCCGTAGAAGGTTGCGGTTCCGCCGACGATCGTCCAGGTCAGCACGAACACCATTTGCTCCACGTCGAAGCTGTTGGGGTTGATTGTGCCGATGTAATGCGCCAGGAGCGCGCCCGACAGCCCTGCGAACCCCGAGGCAAGAACAAAGGCGAGCGTGCGGTAGGCCCGTACGTTGACGCCGGACGCCTCCGCGAGCCTGTCCTGCCAGTGGACCGCGTGGAAGGTGAGTCCGACGGGTGAGCGCTCGATCCTCCACATGACCCAGAGCGACACCCCGACCACCGCCAGTGCAAAGTAGTAGTAGCTGATCGGCTCAAAGAAATCGAAGACATAGACGCCGATGTCGAAGTCCGGCATCGGGTCGATCTTCTTTATGCCCTTGGGACCGCCGAAGGGCTCCCGGAACCGCTTCCAGAGCAAACGTATGATCTCGCCGGCGGCGAAGCTGCCGATCAGGAAGTAGAAGCCCTTCATGCGGAACAGCGGAAAACTGAGGGCCAGCGCGACCATCGCCGCCGTGCCGGCCCCGAGGAGCATCGCTGCCGGCACGTAGATGCCGAGGCGCTTGGACAGCAGCGCCGAGGCATAGGCCCCGACTCCCATGATCACCACGTGACCGAGCGACCACTCGCCGGTGAGGGTAAGGAGCCTGTAGGATGCAACGACCAGGACGTTGATGGTCAGGAAGACCAGGATTTCCTGCTGCGAGAAGCTCAGCGCATGGGGCAGTGCGAGCAGGATCGCCCCGAACCCGAGAAGCGCTGCGAGTTTCGTCACCGGACTATGCACGATCCGCTGACCCGAAGAGCCCGGTGGGCTTGACGATCAGCACGGCCAACAGCAGCAGCAAGCCAACGATGTCGGCGATGACCCCGTCGAAGAAGGTGGTGACGAAGGTGTGAACGAAGGCATAGGCAACGGCCACGATGACGGCACCCTCGAGCGATCCGATGCCGCCGACGATGATCACGATGAAGGCGGTGACGATCACCGAATGGCCCATGTGCGGATTGACCGAAATCAGGGGCGCGGTCAGGGCACCCGCGACGCCTGCGAGGGCCGCGCCGATGAACATCGCGATTCGCGCGGTCTGGTTGATCGAGATCCCCTGCAGTGCCGCCGCTTCCGGGTCCTGGGCGCTGGCGCGAAGCGCCCAGCCGAAGCGGGTCTTCTTGAGGAATGCCCAGAGGCTTGCGAGAAGGACCACGGCAGCGAGGATCACGGCCAGCCTGAAAACGGGAAGCCTGACCTTTTCGGTGATGACAATGACGTCCTGCGTCACGGGTGGCACGTGCTCCATGCGCACGCCGAAGCCCATGGACACAAGGGCCTGCAGGATCATGAGGAAACCGATCGAGGCAACGAGCCCGCCAAGCGGATTGTCGCGGAGCGGTCGAAAGAACGCGCGTTCCATGCCAAGGCCCACGATTCCGACGAATGTCATCCCGACCGCCACCGCGACCAGGTACGGCAAGTTCCAGTCCGCATAAACCGCGACGATCGCGTATGCGCCCAGCATGAAGAGTTCGCCATGGGCGAAGTTGATCACCCCCATGACGCCAAAAATCAGGACGAGGCCAACGGCCACGAGCGCAGTGTAGCTGGCGGCGTAAAGGGCGTTCAGCCCGGTCTGCGCGAGAAGTTCAATCATCGTCGTGCAGCAGGTTCAGTCCGGAGTTTCGGGCGGAGCGCAGGGAGAAACGCACCGCCCTTGGGGACATCGCGGAGCGATGTTGTGCGATATCCCCCCTTAAGTCCGCTGGTTCCACATCTGCCCGTAGGCGGACATGTGCTTCTTCAGCAGTTCACCGTGCTTGGCGTACCAATCGGGAATCGAGCGGAATTCCTTGATCGTCGCCTTGCCGCCCTCGATGACGACGACGGGCCAGTTGCCGACGAGGGCGTTGTCGATCCCGAACAGATCCTTGCCCCACCAGTCCGCTTCGCCGAAGGCGTGGAGACCGGTGCCCCCCTCCTTCATCGCTGCGAGGACCGCATCTGGTTCGACCGAACCGGCCTTCTCCGCACCTGCCTTCCAGAGATCCATGATAGAGGCGTACTCCCAGCTCACCGCTCCCCATTGGTCGGCTCCGTAGCGAGATGCGTACTCCGCATAGAACTCGTTCGGCATCTGGAAGTTGATGCTCTCGTCATTCAGCGCCGGATCGTCGAAATCCGGGAACTGGAAGACAAAGCCTTCCATGAACTCCTCGGAGGTCTTGGCAACGATCTGCTGGTAGAAGTCGGCGGTGCAGGAGATCACCTGTCCCCCGTAGCCCTGCTGGAATAGTTGTTCACAGATCGGGTGGACGTAGTCCGCGTAGCAAGTGTCGAGGCAGACGATGTCCGGATTGCCGGATATCAACCGCGTCACCACCGGTGCGAAGTCCGTGGTCGCCGGGTCAAAGAGCAAGGGGGCGTACTGCATCTCAATGCCCGCAGCCTCGAACGCAGCCAGGTATGTCGCAACCGAAGGCAGTCCAAGGGCGTCGTCCTGTGCGCACATGACAGCAGTCTTCAGTTCCGGCATGTTGTTCGCCAGCCACTCTACGCCGGTTACGTTGTAGATCGGGTGCACCTCGCACGGCGCGATCAGGGTCGTCGTGTCAGGCGAGAGATCCGATGGCAGCAGGGTCGAGAACAGCATGCCGGTCCTGTCAGCCACGGGTTGCGCACCGGGCCAGGTGTCACCACCCAGCATCATGATGAACTTGACCCCGTCCTCGCGGATCAGCTTGGTCGCGCCGGTCCTTGCCTTGGCCGGATCGTACTCGTTGTCGTAAGCCACGAACTCAACGGCATGTGCCTCGCCTCCGATGTTGATGCCTCCGGCCGCGTTTATCCACTCTCCCCAGATCAGGCATCCATCGAGGCCGGGCTTGCCCCACGCTGCCACCGGGCCGGTCAAGGGAGCGAGAAACCCGATCTTGACCACCTTGTCCTGCGCGAACGCCGTACTCGGCAGGATCGTCGCCGCCGCCGCGGACCCCGCTACAGCTGCGCCTGAACCCAGCAGGCTGCGGCGGGTAAGAACGTTTTTGAACATCTTGGCAACCATCTTGTTTCCTCCTAGTCGATTTGCTTGTCAGCCGTGTGGGTTTCGTGCCGAGAGAGAACCGTCATGTCATCGTCGCCTGCCCAACCACATCTATACCAAATCATTCATTCCGGATGGCTTCTCCCTTACGATAGACGCAATCTGCGCCAATTCCAAGCAAAGTTAATGCAAAATGTTGGAAAAGGTTCAATTTTGGATCAGAATTGGCCAAGAAGGTCTCGCGCCATTGGTTGCGGCACCACAAGATGTTGTGTCGGCGGCTTCTCGCCGCGATCGCCGGCCCCGGCGCTGCGGCAACGTCTTGACCACAGGAAAGCGTTCGGATTCCCAGGCCTGGATGCGACTTCTCCGGATGGGAACGGATTCCGGGCTTGCAGGTTCGGCGTTTCAGGCGCGTCCGTCGACAAAGCCGCAGTACGGTGCGGGCTCAAGGCCGAAGCCGTGGCTTGGGCGGCTTTCAAGGAAGCTCGCCCCGTGCCGCCTGCTGTTTCACCGAAACACGGATTCGTCCAGGCGCTTCTGGAGGTGATTCCCGCGCAGGCGTTGGCGCACGCACATGGCCCATTGCATCAGGTTCGAGACCACCCGGCGGGTCCAATCCAGGATCTCGTTCTGCCTGCCCTCGCCGCTCACCCTGGCCACGCGCACGTTCCCGAG
>VYCX01000156.1 GCA_009843725.1 Boseongicola sp. SB0675_bin_26 | reverse complement strand
CTCTTCAAGCGTCGCGCGAAACGCCGCCACAAGCTGCGTCGGCAGATCGGAAATGAAGCCCACCGTGTCGGACAGAATCGCGTCCTGGCCCGAATTGGGCAACCGTACGACTCGCATTGTAGGATCAAGCGTTGCAAAGAGCATGTCCTTCGCCAGAACGCCCGCCCCGGTCAGCCGGTTGAAGATCGTTGACTTTCCCGCATTCGTGTAGCCGACGAGCGCCACGACCGGAAAGGGAATCCTTGCGCGCGCCTCCCTGTGCAAGCCTCGCGTCTTGGCAACCTTTTCCAGTTGGCGCCTGAGGCGCACCAACTGTTCATCGATGGCTCTTCGGTCGGCTTCTATCTGGGTCTCTCCGGGACCACCCACGAATCCCAGACCTCCCCGCTGGCGCTCGAGGTGCGTCCATGCCCGGACCAGACGCGTCCGTTGGTAGGACAACGCGGCCATTTCAACCTGCAGCACGCCCTCACGCGTCACCGCACGGTCCGAGAAGATTTCGAGGATCAGTGCCGTGCGGTCCAGGACCTTGACCTTCCATGCCCGCTCCAGGTTTCGCTGCTGCACGGGACTCACCTGTCCGTTCACAAGAACCAGATCTACTTGCCGGGCCTCGACAAGCGCACGTATTTCCTCGACCTTGCCCTTGCCGAACAGCATCCCGGGAGCAACGCGCGAGAGCCGCGCCAGTTCTGCGCCCACAAGCGCCACCCTTGGCAACGCCGCTGCGAGCGAGGCAGCCTCTTCAAGTGCCAGGGCCGGGTCACGCCGCCGCCCCTGACCTCGAATGTCCGGATGAAGCACGATGGCCCGCACGTCCTGGCGTCACCTGCTCACCCAGCAGGATACCCCTTCCCCCGGATGCGGGAGGAGTGCGCGGCCTTGTGTGTCGTGCATTGGTGCCGTCCTCACTGCCGGCATGTGTTGAGGCAGCATCCATGCCCGTGGCTCCGCCGGACGATGACCGATGCGGCACTGCCTGCGGGGAATGCCCTGAACGGTGCCGTTGGCGGTCAGGATGTTGAAAATGCTTGCATGCTTCGCGACGCGCCCTGCGTCGCGTGAGCTTTTCCGGCAAGATCGGCCGGGGTCGGCCTCCCCGCGCACAACCTGACCCCACGTGTCACGATTCCCTCCGCTTCGTGCCTGACCCGGCGCGTCTGCTGACAAGTCTTCGAGCGTCCAGCGCTGCAGATGGGCGCCCGGGCCGATCTTGAACGCGTGGTTCAGGGCGAACTGGATACCGGTCCCCATTCCTGTGCTGGTCAGCATGGACTCACAGGGCTTGCGCCCATCAGGCCCGTCCTGTCAGGAAGGGGTCTCTGGCGCTTGCTCACTCTGTCCTTCACCGTCGTAGAGAGAAATCGGCTGCGCCGGCATGATGGTTGAAATTGCATGCTTGTACACGAGTTGAGACTGGCCATCGCGTCGCAGCAAGACACAAAAGTTGTCAAACCACGTGATGACGCCCTGCAGCTTCACGCCATTTACCAGGAACACCGTCACGGAAATCTTTGACTTCCTGATGTGGTTCAAGAACACGTCTTGCAAGTTCTGTCTGTCTGTTGCCATGGGTCACAGCCTCTTTGCCTTTCCTGCGGTCGTTCCTCCGACCTGTCGCAAGTTTTGACGCACAATATGGGGGTCTGCGAAGACCATGACCACCCCAATTGCGCTGAATCGTCACATAAATCTCTTCGGAAAACGCCTATCTCCAGAAATCCGGGTTCAGAAGCGCGATCAAGGCAAGCGTTTCCAGCCGACCCAGGACCATCGCCGCGCAAAGAAGACCCAGCGCGGCATTGCCGAGACTCGCCAGATCCATCGGTACGCTGCCGGCAATCTCGATCAGCGGCCCTGTCGTCGAGAACGCGGCAATCGTCAATATAAGGGATTCCTCCAGATCCAGCCCTCCGATCAAGGAAAACCCGGTCATCACCACGGAGCAGGAAAGAGCAAAGAGCATGCAGAACACCCAGGCCGCGTATGCACCTTGCCGCCTGAATCGGCGCCCTTGCCGACTCGGCCCTCCTATCGAGGAAGGTTGGACCAGCTTCTCCATCTCGCGCACGCCATGCTGATAGAGCGCATAGACCCGCAAGAGCTTCACGCCTCCTGCCGTGGTGGCCACGCCCCCCCCCAGCAGCGCCAAACCGAGGAGCAGAACGCCCGGTGTGCTGAGACCTGACCATGCCCGGGCTGCATTCCACTCCTCTGCGACAAATCCTGTCGTCGTCAGGAATGATGCAACCGTGAAGAGCGCGCCCCAGAGCATGCGCAGGCCATCGGACAGCGACATTCCGGACCCTGTCTCAAGGCTCGCGATCCAGTTCCACAGGAGCAGCAAGGCGACAGCCACAAGCACGAGAACGAGTCCAAGCCGCAGTTCAGGATCGACCAGAAGGCTTCGCCAGCCACGTGGCCGCTCCTCGCGTGCAAATGTCAGGCGCGAAAGAGCGAAAACAAGAAATACAAGGATGACGAATTCGCCCAACGGCCCGGCCTCGCTTCCTTTCATGCCGCCGACCGGAGAGATTCCCGATGTCGCAATGGTGGACATTGCATGACAGAGCGCCACAAACGCACTGTCGCCTGCGAGATACAGCGACAGCCAGAGTACCAGCGTCAGGCCACCGTAGACCGGAAAGAGCCGCAATGCATAGCGTCGCAGACGCGTGGACGGGTTGACCGTCAGACTCGGTGGCTGGCCTTGCTGCCCGATTTCGGCGCCAGACGTGACTTCAAATCCGCCAAGGCTCAACGGGGCCAGAATCGCTATTGCGACGACCCAGATGAAGAATCCTCCCATCCATCCGACCTGCGCGCGCCAGAGATGAGCCGAGGGCGGAAGTGAGTCCGGATTCAGAATGGTCAGCCCCGTCGTTGTAATGCTGGACACCATCTCGACATACGCATCGACAAACGCCGTTCCAGGCAAGGCTTCCGAAACCGGCACAGCCAGCATGACGGGAAGCAGCGCCAGGCAGCCAACGACGGAGATCAGGTGGCTGCGCCCGAGACTCCGAATCCGCATGCCGCTGATCGCCAGGGCCACCATCAGGAACAAAAGGCCAGACAGCAGGGCAGCGTAGAAGAACGCCCTTGACGTGAGATGATCGTCGATGGCCAGGGCATGTGCCGCAGGCAACAACATCGAGAGTCCGGCAAGCCCCATCAGGCTCACGATAAACGGCGCATCGCCCAGCCTGAGCATCAGAAAAAATCGATCGAGACCTGGAACAGGCGCTCAACTTCAGGCACGTCGCCCGCAAGCGCGAAGACCACGATCACATCGCCTTCATCTATGCGCGTCGAACCGGTCGGCTTCTCCATCCTGCCGCTCTTCTCGACAGCACCCACAATCACGCCGTCCGGGAACTCGATATCGCGGATATGCCTGCCGGAAAGCGACGAGGTCGAAAGGATCGGCGCCTCGATCACTTCGGCTTCGGCATCCCCGATGGAATAGACGCTCCTGACCTGGCCACCATGGCGAACGTGACGCAGGATCGAACTGACGGTCGTCGCCCGGGGATTGATGTAGGCATCTATCGACAGGGGATCCATCAACGGAATCAGCGTTGGATCATTGACGAGAGCGATGGCAAACGGGCACCCGGCCTGCTTGGCCCGGACCGAAGCCAGAAGGTTGGTATTGTCGTCGTCGGTCACTGCGAGAATCGCGTCGGCGCGCTCGATTCCTGCCTCCGTCAGAAGGTCCGAGTTCATGCCGTCGCCGTGCAGAACGATAGTGCGCTCCAGAGCATCCGCTGCGCTTTCCGCATGTGCGAGGTCCTTTTCGATGACGCGTACGTGCTGACGTTCGGCGCGCCGTTCAAGCGCCTCCGCGACGGCAAGGCCGACATTCCCGCCGCCAAGGATCACGACGTGCTCCTGTCGCTGCACTTTCTTGCCGAAAATCCCCAGAACGCGTCCGATGTCCTCGAAGTGCGTCATGACATGGACCTGATCTCCGGCAAAGAGCTGGTCGCCGGGGCTTGGCGCAAAGAGATTGCCGTCTCGCCTGACTGCAACGACAAGAGCCCTCAAGGTCGAAAACAGGTCGGTCAGTTGCCGGAGCGGCGTGTCAAGAACCGGGCAGTCGTCGCCCAACTGGATGCCGAGCAACTGCGCCTTCCCTCCAAGAAACACTCCCGTATCGAACGCCGCCGGCACGTTCAGACGTCTAAGAGCTGCTTCTGCAACCTCGCGTTCCGGACTGATGACCACATCGATCGGCATATGGTCCTTGCGAAACAGGTCTGAATAGATTTCCGCGTGATAGCTTTGCGCGCGGAGGCGTGCGATCTTGCGCCTCACGTTGAAAATTGAATGAGCCACCTGACAGGTGACCATGTTGACCTCGTCGGAATACGTGGCCGCAATGATCATTTCAGCGTCTCTCGCGCCGGCGCGCTGCAATACATCCGGATAGCTGGCATGTCCGGCAACGCCCTGAACATCCAGCGTATCGGTCGCTCTGCGCACAAGATCCGGGTTTTTGTCGACAATGGTCACGTCGTTTCTCTCGCCCGAGAGATGCCGCGCGATTTGCCAGCCGACCTGGCCCGCGCCGCAGATGATGACCTTCATGGCTTGCCCCTTGGCCGCTCCGGACGGCATTTGTCTGGCACGCACAACAACCATGATCAAGGCGCAGCGCGACCTGTTGAGATGCAGACCATGTCCCGGAGGGTTGCCGGCGCTCAAGCCGCCACACGTTTTCGGGCCGGTTCAGTGGACATCCACTGCACCTTGCCAAGGCTATGCGTGAGGCCTGGGCAGCGGGCAATCTGGCCTTGGATGCGCAATTCGCGGCCCTGTGCCAAATGCATCGCGTCGCCGCATTGCTGATTGAAATGCGGGAATTCAATTGGTTCGCGTTTCTCGGCGTCGAAAGGCTGGCAGATCGACGCAGGCAGGCTTCTTTCGGCAGCGCTCGGAGTCCAGCTGCACTTCAGTGCCGATTCCGCACCTCAGACCGTCTCCTCCGCTTCACCCGGCGCGGACCCCTCCGCGGCAGCAACGTTGCGCGAAGATGCCATGACATTCAGTGACTTGAGCTTGCGATGAAGAGCGGACCGTTCCATTCCCACGAACTTTGCCGCCCGGCTGATATTGCCTCCGAATCGATTGAGCTGCGTGTTCAGGTACTCTCGCTCGAAAATTTCACGCGCCTGCCGGAGCGGCATGTTGGTGAAGTTCCCGGACAAAACGGCCTTGCCGCTATCCTTCGCCTTCGCTCGATTCTCTCCCTCGACTTCAGTTGCCGTGATTTCGCCCTTGTCAGCCCCCAGAATCAGCACCTTCTCGATCGTGTTCTTCAGCTGGCGCACATTGCCTGGCCAAGCCATCGATTGAAGCATCGCGACGGCATCGTCAGCAAGGTTTCGCAACGGAAGACCCTGCGACTTGTTCAACGACGCGATGAAATGCCGGGCAAGTTCCGGAATGTCGTCACCGCGGTCGGCCAGGTCGGGAACCGTGATCGGCACGACGTTCAGCCTGTGAAAGAGTTCCTCACGAAAATTCCCGGCTTCCACTTCGGCTTCGAGATCCCGTGTCGTCGAGGAAACGACACGCAGGTCAACCCTTACCTTGTCCGTGCCTCCGACACGCTGAAACTGCTGTTCGGTCAGCACGCGAAGAATCTTTGACTGGGTTCCGGGCGGCATGTCTGCAACCTCGTCAAAGAAGACCACGCCACCATGCGCCTCTTCCAACAGCCCTTGTTCGATTCCTCGCTCGGCGCTCTCACGTCCGAAGAGAACCTCTTCCATGCGCTCCGGCGCGATCGATGCCGAACTGACAGAAACGAACGGCCCGTTGGCGCGGTCCGAATTGGCATGGATGTAACGCGCTGCAATTTCCTTTCCAGATCCCGACGGACCGGTCAGCATCACGCGCCCGTTCGACTTTGTCACCTTGTCCAGCTGTGATCTCAGCGCCTTGCACGC
>VYCX01000557.1:3133-5989 GCA_009843725.1 Boseongicola sp. SB0675_bin_26 | reverse complement strand
ACTTGGCCGTGGCGTAGGCCGACAGGTTTCCGGCAACGCGGAGCCCGAGGATCGATGCGACATTGATTATGCTGCCGCCCTTGCCGGCCTTCACCAGTCGTTGCCCTCCGGCCTTGGCTACGCGGAACACGCCGGTGAGATCTGTGTCGATGACGCGCGCCCAGTCGTCCTCTGAGGTCTTCAACGCCGGGCCGTCGATGGTGACACCGGCATTGTTGACCACGATGTCGAAAGTGCGGCCCTCGAAGACCGCGGCCACACTGGCGGGATCAGTCACGTCCAGAGCCGCTGCTTGCGCCCTTCCGCCGTCGCATTCGATCTCCGCGCAAAGGCTCTGCAGCCGGTCCTCACGTCTTGCCGCCGCAGTGACCTCGGCCCCTTGCTTGGTCAGGACCCGCGTGAAATGGGCCCCAAGGCCGGATGACGCGCCGGTGACCAGTGCCGTCTTTCCGTTCAGTTTCATCACGACCTCTCAGCAGGACTTCGGCCACTCCAGCACGCGTCGGCGACAAACGACATGATCATTTCGCGGGCACCGCCATTCCGCTGACGTCACTTGCGTTGATCCGACTGTTCTGGACCGCGGGGTTGGCTTGGCGATGGCGCGGCTCATCCGTTCTCTCTCAAGACTGCTCCCGCAAGATAGAGCGAGCCACAGATGAGCACGCGAGCTTCCGGATCGGACTTGACGATCTCGGCCAGTGCATCCTGAACTGACCGGGCGATCGCAGTCGGCAGGCCCACGGAAGTGGATGCCTCGGCGGTATCCTCTGCCGGAAGCGTTGCGGCCTCGCCCGGTATCGCGACGGCGTGGAGACTCTCCGCCACGCTTGCCAGCGGCAGGAGGTAACCCGCGACGTCCTTGGTCGCGAGCATCCCGCAGATAAGGCGTGTCGGCCGTTCCGGCAGGGTCTTGAGCGTTTCCGCCAGTGCCTCGCCGGCGGCCGGATTGTGACCGCCGTCAAGCCAGAGTTCTGCCGTTGGCGCAGCCTCGACCAGCGGGCCTGTCTTCAGCCGCTGCATTCTGGCCGGCCAGTATGCGTTGGTAACGGCGCCTTGGGCCGCGACTTCACCCAGGCCCAAGTGCCTGAGTGCTGCGATGGCCATGCCCGCGTTGGCCAATTGATGCGGTCCTCGAAGATTTGGCACCGGCAGGTCGAGGAGGCCGGATTCATCCTCGAACACCATTCGGCCATGCTCTTCCCGAACGTGCCAATGCTGTCCAAAGGAAATTGTCGGAGCGTCGAGGCGTGCAGCCTCGGCCTCGATGACTTCCAGCCCGTCTTCGTGCTGAGGCCCTATGATCACCGGTATGCCACGCTTGATGATGCCGGCCTTCTGTCCGGCAATTTCCGTGATCGTCTCGCCCAGAAACTGCTGATGGTCGAGATCGACTTTCGTGACGATGGTCAGAACGGGATTGTCCACCACGTTGGTGGCGTCGTGACGCCCGCCAAGGCCGACTTCCAGCAATGTCCAGTCAGCGGGGGTTTCCGCAAATGCCAGAAAGGCCGCCACGGTCGTGATCTCGAAATACGTGATCGTTTCGCCACCGTTGGCCACGTAGACCCTTTCGAGCAGTTCCAGCAAGCCTGGCTCCGAAATGATCTTTCCCGCCACGCGGATTCGCTCATGGAATCGGGCTAGATGCGGCGATGTGTAGGCGTGGACCGTCAAGCCTTCGGCTTCGATCCCGGCGCGGATCATTGCCTGGGTCGAACCCTTGCCGTTGGTGCCGGCGACGTGGATCACCGGAGGCAACCTGACATGCGGGTTTCCGACCGACGACAGGCAGCGGCCCATTCGGTCCAGGGTCAGGTCGATGACCTTTGGATGCAGGCGCTGCATCCTTTCGAGCACTGCGTCAGTGGACGTGAATCGCATCAAGGCGGTTTCGTCGCCAAGGTCCGGCATTGCGCGCATTCGGCTATCCGGACGCCGTCGCAGGCTCCGACCTGACGTCGTTCGGAGGGGGAAGGTCGCCCTTCACGGGAGGGGGCATTTTGAGGAGCATGCGCGTGATGCGTGAAAGCTCGCCCTTCATTTCACGGCGATGAGTCACGCGGTCAAGCATGCCGTGGTCCAGGAGATACTCGGCGCGCTGAAAGCCTTCGGGAAGCGTTTCGCGAATCGTCTGCTCAATGACCCTCGGACCAGCGAAGCAGATGAGCGCATTGGGTTCCGCAATGTGAACGTCGCCAAGCATGGCGTATGACGCCGTGACGCCGCCTGTCGTCGGGTTCGTGAGAACGACGATGTAGGGGAGGCCGGCATCGCGAACCAGTTCGACCGCAACCGTGGTGCGCGGCATCTGCATGAGGGACAGGATCCCTTCCTGCATGCGGGCGCCGCCGGCGGCCGAAAAGAGGATCAGGGGACGTTTCAGTTCAACGGCACGACTCGCCGCAGCGATGACGGCGTTGCCTACATACATGCCCATCGAGCCACCCATGAAGCTGAAGTCCTGGCAGGCTGCCACAATGGGCGTTCGCTCGATCATCCCTTCAGCGACGAGCATGGCCTCCCTTTCCTCGGTCTCGCGCTGAGCGGCCTTGAGACGATCCGGGTACCTTTTCTGGTCACGGAACGACAACGGGTCGGGCTTGGGCAGCGGCACGTCCACTTCGGTGAACACGCCGTCATCGAAGAGCGCGGTCAGCCGGTCGCGTGCAGAGATCGCCATGTGATGATCGCAGCTTGTGCAGACGCCCAGGTTCTCGGTCAACTCCCGGTGAAACAGCATCGTTCCGCATTCCGGGCATTTCGACCAGAGATTCTCGGGTGTCTCCCGCCTGGAAAACAGCGAGTTGATCTTGGGTCGGACGTAGTTCGATATCCAGTTCATGAGCCTGCCCG
>VYCX01000557.1:0-3033 GCA_009843725.1 Boseongicola sp. SB0675_bin_26 | reverse complement strand
CCGCATCGGTCATACTACTATGCAATGGGAATCTCGGAAGAGGAGATCGCTCAGCCTTTCGTGGGCGTGGCGACCTGCTGGAACGAGGCGGCACCCTGCAACATCGCCCTTGATCGCCAGGCGCAAGCCGTGAAGCTCGGCGTCAAGGAAGGGTTTGGCACGCCGCGGGAGTTCACGACCATTACAGTGACCGACGGGATCGCAATGGGCCACGAGGGAATGCGGTCCTCGCTTGCATCTCGCGAGGCCATTGCGGACACGGTTGAACTCACGATGCGCGGGCACTGCTACGACGCCCTCGTCGGCCTGGCTGGCTGCGACAAGTCCTTGCCCGGCATGATGATGGCGATGGTGCGGCTCAACGTGCCGTCGGTCTTCATCTATGGCGGGTCGATCATGCCGGGCCGCTTCGAGGGCAGGGACGTGACGGTGCAGGATGTCTTCGAGGCGGTGGGCCGCCATCAGGCGGGCCAGAACTCGGACGAGGAGCTTCGTGCCCTCGAAAGGGTCGCCTGTCCGTCGGCCGGGGCCTGCGGCGGCCAGTTCACGGCCAACACGATGGCTTGCGTATCTGAGGCGATCGGCCTTGCGCTCCTGAGCTCCTCGGGCGCGCCCGCGCCCTACGAGAGCCGCGACGCGTTCGCCACGGCATCCGGTCTTGCCGTGATGCACCTCCTGGAAAGGAACATTCGCGCCCGGGACGTGGTCACCCGCAAGAGCCTCGAGAACGCGGCTCGCATCGTTGCCTGCACCGGCGGATCCACCAATGCAGGGCTGCATCTGCCGGCAATCGCCCACGAGGCCGGAATCGACTTCGACCTCGACGATGTCTGCGAGATATTCCGCGACACGCCGTATTTCGTCGATTTGAAGCCGGGTGGTCAGTTCGTGGCCAAGGACCTGTACGAGGTCGGCGGCGTACCGGTCGTGATGAAGGAACTGCGAAAGGCGGGCCTGATCCACGAAGAATGCATCACTGCATCCGGCGAAGCCATTGGCGAGGCGCTCGACAGGATCGATGGCGGAGCCGATGGTCGCGTGATCCATCCCGTCGAGAATCCGATCACGAAGACGGGCGGCGTCGTGGGGCTGAAGGGCAATCTCGCCCCGGAAGGCGCAATCGTGAAGGTCGCCGGCATGAGCGAGGAGGAACAGGTCTTCACCGGCCCGGCGCGGGTTTTCGAGTGCGAGGAGGACGCCTTCGCGGCCGTCAAGGCGCGCACCTACAAGGAAGGCGAGGTCATCGTCATCCGCAACGAAGGTCCTGCAAGCGGTCCTGGAATGCGCGAGATGCTGGCAACGACCGCCGCGCTGTCAGGACAGGGCGTGGGCAAGAAGGTGGCACTGATCACGGACGGCCGGTTCTCTGGCGCGACGCGAGGTTTCTGCGTCGGGCACGTCGGCCCGGAGAGCGCGCGCGGGGGGGCGATCGGAAAGCTTCGGGATGGAGACATGATCACCATTGATGCGATCAAGGGTGAACTCAGCGTTGATCTGAGCGACGAGGAACTCGAGGCCCGGACCTACACGCCGCGGGAAACGATCTACACCAGCGGCGCGCTCTGGAAGTATGCGCAGCTCGTCGGATCGACATGGCTTGGCGCCGTGACCCATCCCGGCGCCAAGAGCGAGGCGCACGTCTACGCCGACCTGTAGGCTCCGAACGCGGTTCCGGAACCATTGGCGGCGATGCGCATGGTCTCCGCCACGGAACGCATGGATACGAAGGGCGCCTTGGTGGCGGCCAACGGCCTGCCGCCGGAATCCGGCCAGGGCGTTCTGGCCGCTAATCTCCTGAATAGACGTAGCGCTTGTCGCAATACCCGCATTCCACCCCCCCGACCTGCGGGTCGATCGAAAGCCAGACACGCGGATGGCCGAGCGCGCCCTCGCCGCCGTCGCAGGCGACCCGCAATGTCGAAACCGTCTCGCACTCGGGCGGAGGCGGGCCTTTCTGGCGCTCAGTGTCTTTGGTCATGCTGGCTCGGGCCTCGGTTGCGTGCTGGAAACGTGGCGGACAAGCGGTAGCCGCAGCATATCAGGAATTCAACATCGGGCCGAGGGGCCGGCCGGCAAGTATGTGCATGTGAAAGTGCGGGACTTCCTGTCCGCTGTCCGAACCGGCATTCGCGATCAACCGGTAGCCGGCGCCCTGGTCCGGCGTCACGCCGAGCTCGCGGCAGATGCTGCCAAACGTGCGCCAGAAGTCGGCGATCTCGTCATCGCTCGCCTCAGTGGCGAAATGATCCGCGGTCACGTACGGGCCCTTGGGGATGACGACGACGTGGTGCGGCGCCTGTGGCGCGATGTCCTTGAAGGCAAGCGCATGCTCGGATTCCTTGACCGTCGTGTTGGGAATCTCGCCTCGGAGGATTTTCGCGAAGATGTTCTGTTCGTCGTAGTCGTAGGTCATCGGTTTCCTCAGTCAGAGCTGGCGGCCTTTCGTCCAGGCGTCTCCTGCAGCCTGCCTTCCATCGTTCTGGATTTCCGGCCGCCGAGCGGCGACCCGTGCACGGGCACGCTTGTAGACCATATCGACGGGCGTGAGAAACCTCGAATTCCCGCTGCCTGCTCGACCCTCGCGCTGCGCGGCGCCCGCCTGTCTGCTGTCGATGGGCCGAAGCAGCAGAGTGCCGTTCAAGGGAGACGTGCGTCCGCTGGACAAGAGGCGCCGGCCCGGCCGTGTTCGCGATGTGCGTGGAATCCGGGCGGGCAGGCGCGCGGGACATTCTGAGACTCCGCGAATCGCTCCGATGTCAGATCGCTGTGCAACCGTTCGGATGGTGGCAGAGAAAGCGATTGCAGCATGACTCGGTCGATTTCATGCCTGAAATCATCGAACATGTGGCGGGATTCCGCGAAATTCCTGACTTTGGGATGTTAGGATGTTTCGCAACCGGGCCTTTCTGCTTATAGTCCGCCATGGTCGCGGACTTCAGGACGACCCACAAAGCACACTTGGGGGGAAGATGATACGATCGGAGCTGGTGCAAAAGATTGCCGAAGAGAACCCACACCTGTACCAGCGAGATG
>VYCX01000037.1 GCA_009843725.1 Boseongicola sp. SB0675_bin_26 | reverse complement strand
CCCGGCTCGTGAAGGATGAACGGATCCGAATTCTCGTACAGCATGTGTGCGAGGACGGTTTGCGGCGTTGCACGGGCATCGTCCGCCAGCGGATGCACTGTGAATCCGGCCTTGTCGAACTCCACCATCAAGACGCCGGACTGGGGATTCGTCGCGCAGAGGGCGCCGCACTCGGCGATCTTGGCCCCATGCCATGCGCCGCCTGCATGGTCGTCCCGCATGAGCGGAAGCGCGGCTATGGTGGCCGTGTCGGTTGTCCGGCCCGCGACGACGATCTCGGCCCCGGTCTCGATGGCCCGCTGGATCTGCTCGACGCCCGCCAGGGCGACGATGTGGGTGCAGTCCTCGATGGTCTTGCGATCCAGGCCCGGCGCGCCTTCCAGGGCCGAGACCTGGCCGGAGGCGAAGCGCTGGCCGACTTCGTATGGATCCTGCTCGGACTTGAGCGTTGCGACCCGTGGTGTCCAGCCGAGCTCATCCAGGCATTCGCGCGTGATGTCGACGAGCCAGTCGACCATCCCGTCCGTGCCACATGTGCCTGCCGTTCCGATGACGAGCGGGCACCCTGCGGTTCGCGCTGCCTCGATCAACCCCTTCCATTCAACTTTGGTTGAGCTTCGCGCGTATTTCGACACGCCGCAGCCGAGATAGGACGGTCCGCTGTCGGTCGAGCCGCCGTCAATGGCGATGAGATCGGGATTCATCCCGATTCCGCGCTCAAGCGCGGCCTTGTCGTAATCGAGGCCGAGCGCCCCGGAGGGAACGAGAATGCGCGTCATGGTTCAGTCTGCCGGCTCATTGGCATCTGTCCGCGAAAGTCTCGCATCCGCCGGGAGGCGCACGGTCCGCACCGGAAGGCAGGACCGCGTGCGGGATCAGCTCCGATGCGGGAGCGGACTCGATGTTGCATGACATTTCGTGCTCCTGCATCGCCGCGAGCTGGCAGGACCGCGCGTTCCTGGCCGCGGTCAGTCACTGACCGCCCGGGGTTTCTTGATCACGCGGCGGAGGAAGATCGGCGCCAAGAACCCTGCAACGGCAAGGGCGAGAAGCGAAGAGGGGATCGCGGAGTAGAATTCATACGCGTCCGACGGCGCATGCCAGCGGAATCCGAACAGGAACCGCCAGTCGCCGTCCGAAAGTATCATCGCGCGGCGCAGCGCGTCCTCCATGTGATTGCCGAGAAGGATGCCAAGGATGATGGGCACGGTCGGAACGTCCAGCTTGCGGAAGATCCAGCCGACGATGCCGAAGAAGATCATCAGCAGAAGATCGAAGTAGCTGCCCGAGAGCGAATAGATGCCGACAAAGGAGATCATCATCACGCCCGGCAACAGAACCCATGCCGGCACGCTCAGGATGTGGACGAACATTTTCACCATCGGCACGTTCATCGCCAGAAGGACGAAGTTCGCGATCAGCAGCGAGGCGATCAGGCCCCACACGACGTCCGGCCGGTCGGTGAACAGGGTCGGCCCCGGCGTGATGTTGAGAGTCAGCAGCAGCGCCAGCAGCACGGCGGTTGTCCCGGACCCGGGCACGCCGAGCGTCAGCATCGGCACGAGCGCGCCGCCGGCCGCAGCGTTGTTCCCCGCCTCTGGCGCCATCACGCCCTTGGGAACGCCGGTGCCGAACCCGCCCTTTTCGCCCTGCACGTTCTTCTCGCCCATGTAGGCCAGGAACGAACCGAGCGAGGCGCCGGCGCCGGGAAGCACGCCTGCAATGAACCCGATCACGCTGGACCGCAGCATGGTGCCGATGCCCTTGGCCAGGTCGCGGGCCGGCAGGGTCACCTTTCCGAGCTTGACGCCGATGGATGATTCCCGGCCGTGGCTTTCGATGAAGACAAAGACCTCAGCGACCGCGAAGAGCCCGACAATCGCGACCAGGAAGTCGACGCCGTCCATCAGGTGCAGGTTGCCGCCGGTGAAGCGAGGCATCCCGGTCTGGTTGTCGAGCCCGATCATGGCGATGCCGAGCCCCATGCAGGAGGCAAGGGCGGCCTTGGCCTGGTTCCTGGAGGCAATGCCACCCAAGGTCGAGAACGCCAGCAGGTAGAGCGCAAAGTACTCAGACGGGCCGAACTGGTAGGCAATGCGCGACAGGAGCGGCGCAAGCAGCATCAGGCCGATCGTTGCAAACAGCGCACCGAAGAAGCTGGCAAAGCCGGACAGCACGAGAGCGTCTCCGGCGCGTCCCGCCTTGGCCATCGGGTAGCCGTCAAGCGTGGTCATCAGCGCAGGCTCGTCGCCGGGAATGTTGAGAAGGATGGAGCTTATCCGGCCGCCGTACATCGCACCGTAATAGACGGCGGTCATCAGGACGAGGGCGGACGTTGCGTCGAGGCCGAGCGAGAATGCAAGCGGGATCAGGATGGCGACGCCGTTCGACGGGCCGAGGCCCGGAAGCGCGCCGATTATGGTTCCGAGAAAGCACCCCGCAACGGCGAGAAAGAGCGTGAACGGCGTGAGAGCGACACTGAAGCCGAGGGCGAGGTTCGAGAGGAGTTCCATCAGCCCAGCCACGCCTTGGGCAAGGGCTGAAGCCCGAGGCCGAGCGCGTACCTGAATATCAGGAACAGCCCGATCGACAGGCCGAGTCCGGTGATTGCCGCAGGCAGCGGACGAGGGGAGATCTGGAAGCTCAGGATGGCCGCGCAGATCGCCGTGGGTATCAGGAACCCGAGCGGCTTCAGGGCGTGGGCATAGGCAACCATGACGAGGACGGCGATCACGATGTTGCCTAGCGTCATTCGGCCGGGCCATGCCGGGTCGTCATCGGGCCGGAAGACAAAGACCAGCCCGCAGATCGTCGCGACTCCGGCCAGCATGAGCGGGAATGTCTTCGACCCGACAGGATCCGACATGAAGCTGGACTGTATCTGGAAGGCGCCCGCCGTATAGGCGAGCGCCCCCAGGATCACGACCACTCCGAAGAGACGGTCGGAGAGTTTCACTGGATTACGCCGATCTCTTTCGAAAGTTCGACGGTGTCGGCAATGACGCCGTCAACCCAGCTCTGGAAGTCGCCGCCGACCTTTGTGAAGGGGGCGAGGCCGTTGGCGACCATGGCGTCCTGCCATTCCTGGCTGTCCGCCACGGCCTGGAGCCTGGCGCCCCAAGCCTCGAAGTCGGCGTCCGAGATGCCCTTCGGCACGTAGAGGCCGCGCCAGTTCACGGCGACCACGTCAAAGCCCTGCTCCACTGCCGTCGGGATGTCCTCGAAGCCCGGCACCCGCTCCTCGGTAAGGACGGCAAGCGCGCGCACCTCGCCCGACTGGAGGAAGCCGACGATTTCGGACATGTCGCCGGTCATGCCTTGGGTGAAGCCGCCGATCGTCTGGGTGATCGCGTCGCCACCGCCGTCAAGGCCGATGTACTTGATCTTGGTGATGTCGGTGAAACCGGCCTCCTTAAGGACCATGAGCTCCTTCAGGTGATCGAAACCGCCTGCCTCCGAGCCGCCGCCTAAAGCGACGGAGCCGGTATCGGCCTTGATCGCCTCGACCATGTCGCCGAGCGACATGAACGGGCTGTCGGCGGCCACGACGATCACGCCGGGATCGGCGCCGATCGCGCCCACGAAGCGCACCTGGTCGGCGGTCATGCCGGCATAGGCGTTCTGTGCAAGGCGCGTTGCCGTGGCCTGGCTGGCAGCGACGATCAAGTTGTTGTCGTCTCCGCGTTCATTGACCACGTGGCTGTAGGCCAGGCCTCCGCCGCCGCCGGCCATGTTGGTGACTTGAACCGGGGAGTCCACCTGGCCGATGTCGTACAGGATCTTGCCGATCTGGCGACAGGTGAAATCCCAGCCGCCGCCGGGGTTTGCGGGCGCGATGCACTCGGTCGCCGCCAACGTGGCCGAGCCCGCAACTGACATAATCGCGCCCAATGCGAGCGCACGGAATTTTGTTTTCATGTCTTTCTCCCTAGGACTGGTTGATTGCCGCTCATCGCGGCGAGTCCGACGGCGACATAACGACGCTGAGCGGGAAATTTCAACCCCTCATGGGCAGGGTGGCTGGGCAATCGCCTGTGGAAAGTCTCTCCTCGGCGCCTGCAAGGTCGCGCCAGAGACGCAACCCGGCACAATCTCCCTCCATGAGATTTCGGTGATCGCGTTTCCCTGCTCGCCTTGGGACGGCAGGACGTGCACCGGCATCGCGCGGTTCGGTCGTGCGAAGGAAGGGCTTCATTGGCACGGCATGTAGTTCGGGCACGTCATTCCGAGCCACGATGCCTGCCCTGCGTCGTTCAAGGCTCTCGATCAGCAGCGCGTGAACCGGACACTCCCAAAGCCTTCCGCGCGAATCTGGCCGGGCGGGTCGGTGCGGATCTGAAAGCAGGCTGCGGACTGGCTCGGCGGCGAACCTTCAAGGGCGCGGCGAAGCGCTCGCCGCTGCCTTTGCCATCAAGGTGCGCCTGGCGTTCGGTCAGGTCAGGGCCGAAGGTCGGTCGAACTGGATCATGCCGATGCCGGCGCCCTCTGCCTGATCGCGAGGAACTGTCCCGCCGCTCTGGCAATTCGCCCTCGTTCGATCCGCCGAGGCCACTCCCCGGGCGGCACAGCTCTCCGGAATTCCACCATGCCTTCGGCCATTGCCCTGTCCACCCGGTCGACATGCGTGTGATTGACCACGAAGAAGGGCGTTTCCGAATGCGGGCAGCCGGAAGGGCAATCACCCCATGCCTTGCGCATCATGACGAACCAGCGGCCGGATGCCGTTGCCGCCGCAATGTCCAGCCCGTCACCCAGGCGTGTGTCAAACTCGGCGCTGACGACACCATCGATGTCCAAGTATGCCGAACATGCCGCAAGCAGGCCTGCATGTTCGCTGAAGTGCATGATCACGGAAGCGGACAACAGCATCGATTCCCGCGTGTGCAGGCCAGCACGGAATTCAGCTCATCGAATTCCTCGAACCCGGTCAGGGGCACTTCTCCGTTACCGTTCCAGCGCTGGGCAATGGCATCGAGCGGCCCGCCTTCCGCGGCAAGGAGCAGCGTCGCCGACGCTTGCCGAGACCGTGCCGTGACCTCAGTCGTTTCCGGGTAGCGATTTCGGATGTGCATCAGCACCTGGCCGACCTCGATGGCAAGCTCGCCAGGCCGTTGTTCGTCCGTGAGCAGTGCACTGGTCTCCCCACGATGAACCCGCCGTGCGAGTATTCGCGCATCCGGCGAGGCGCCGCGTCGCGCGGCGGCTGGAGCTTCAATCGTGGGGATTTCGGATGCGCCTTCGGCAGTTCAAGTCCGGACACGCATCGGCGGTTCAGCCGCGCACGGTGCTTGCTCCCTGGTGAATTGGCAGCGGCGCCGACCACCTTGCATGAAGTCCCGCACGAAGAAACCAGAAGGGGACTGCAATCGTGCAGGCGCCCTGAAAGCTGAAATCGAACACGGGTTCGCGGTGCACCAGGCATCGGTCCCCCGCCAATGCCTTCGTCCACACCCTGTTGTTCATCGCGGCTGGCGTGCTGGCGCAACGAAGGGCCAAATTGGGAAAAGCCGGGATTCCCGGCGTCGTTCGCGGCACGGAATTCGCAACGTGACCTTGTCCGGAGTTCGGGTTAGGCTGCGTCCGTCATGGATCACAAGGCTTTCGTCAATTCGGTCCCTGGTCCTGTCCTGGCTGAACTGAGCAAGACCGAGGACGCCGCCGGTTTGCGGCACCTTGCTCTGCATTTGGGCCTGATCCTCGTCCTGGGCCTGTATGTCGCCGCCGACGCACCCTTCTGGTGGCTGGCCATCATGCCCCTTGGCATTGCCATCTGCTTTCTCTTCAACTTGCAGCATGAAGCGACGCACAAGACGCCTTTTGCAACGCTTTGGCTGAATGAATGGGTCGGACGTTTGGTCGGACTGCCAATCCTGCAGCCGTTCGAATGGTTCCGGTACTTTCATCTGGCGCATCACAAGTACACCAACGATCCCGAGCGCGATCCAGAGCTGATTGCCGGCGCCAAGCCCGAAACATGGGGATCGTACGTGATGCACGTGTCTGGCCTCCCGTTCTGGTGGGCGATGGCGCGCCAAGTTCTGTCC
>VYCX01000199.1 GCA_009843725.1 Boseongicola sp. SB0675_bin_26 | reverse complement strand
ACGGCCGGCTCTACGGGCGTGGAACCTGCGACATGAAAGGGTTTGACGCCCTGGCCCTGCATGCCATGCAGCAGGCGCTTGCATGCGACCTGAAGCGACCCCTCCAGGTCGCGCTTTCCTTCGACGAGGAGATCGGCTGTGCGGGCGCGCCGCCGTTGATCGAGGCGATGGCCGAATCCGGCCTGCCAAGGGCGGCCATCGCCATCATCGGCGAACCCTCGATGATGCAATGCGTCACCGGCCAAAAGGGCAGCGCAGGATTCGACGTGCACGTGAAGGGATTCGAAGTGCATTCCTCGATGATGGACAAAGGCGTCAACGCAGTCATGGCGGCGTCCCGGCTGATCCATTGGGCGAATGGCAAGAACAATGAACTGCGTGCCCGCGCTCCGTCGAAAGTGGCCGCGAACTTTGACCCGCCGTTCACGACACTTCACGTCGGCACGATCAAGGGAGGCACGGCACAGAACATCACCGCCGGCGACTGCAGGTTCGGAATTGACTGGCGGCTGGTTCCGGATGAGGACGCGGACCGGCTGGATGGCGAGTTCCGTGCGATCGTGGCGGAAGTGGATGCCGCGGCGAAGGCGGTTGCGCCGTCTGCCGGCGTCAGGCTCCGACCTTTCCACGATGTGCCTGCGCTTGTGCCTGAGCAGAACGGAGCTGCGGAAGCGCTGGTCCGCGGCATCACCGGCGACAACGGCATTCATGTCGTTAGCTACGGGACCGAGGCCGGGCACTTCCAGAACGCGGGCTGCTCGGCAGTGATCTGCGGCCCGGGAGACATCGCACAGGCGCATCAGGCGGACGAATTCATTGCGGTCGAACAGTTCGAGGCAGGCGGGGCGTTTCTTGCGAAAGTGGTCGAGAGCCTCACGAAGTAGGCGTCCGGATTGCGGCGCGGATGTGGCTGCATTCGGGCAGTTCCGTGTCATGTCGGCGACCTGGATGACTGGATTCCGCGCACGGAACACGCGATGCGCGCGTGGACGCGACACCGGCTTGTCAGCTTTCCTCGATGCCGCGGAAGGTTTGTTGGCTCGCCGCGAATTGCCGCCCACGGATGGGTTGGCGGTTTCGGGCAGGGTCCATGCGTGAGGCGCTTCCGGAGCGTTTCATTGACTGGTTCAGGGGTCGCGGCTGGACTCCGCATCCGCATCAGCTGGGGATCGCGGCGCGGGCCGGCGAGCCTGCGCTTCTTCTGATCGCTCCGACCGGCGGCGGCAAGACCCTGGCCGGGTTCTTGCCGACTCTCGCGGAGCTCGCGGAAGGCGGTCGGGAGGGGCTTCACACGATCTATGTCTCTCCCCTGAAGGCGTTGGCGGCCGACATTGGGCGAAACCTCGATACGCCGATCGGCGATATGGGTCTGCCGATCCGTGTCGAGGGCCGGACAGGTGACACCTCGCCCATTCGCAAGAAGCGTCAACGCGCGGATCCGCCGCACATACTCCTGACGACGCCGGAGAGCCTTGCGCTCCTGCTCACGTACCAGGACGCACCGAAGACGTTTCGCGGCCTCTCTCGCGTCATCGTTGACGAAATCCATGCCCTGGCGGAATCGAAGCGTGGCGACCAGCTTGCATTGTGCCTTGCCGAACTTCAGGCCCTATGCCCCGGACTTCGGCGGGTGGGACTGTCCGCCACGGTCGAGGATCCGTCCGCGATCGCCCGCTTCCTGGCGCATCATCCAGACCCGTGCCCGATCCTGCATGCCGATCCCGGGCCCGCGCCGGAGATCGCCATGCTTGCCACGGACGAGCTGCCTCCCTGGTCGGGCGGCGGTGGAAGGTACGCGATTCCGGCAGTGCTCGACGAGGTCAGGAGGCACAGGACGACGCTCATCTTTCACAACACGAGGGCGCAGGCCGAAATCTTCTTTCGTCACCTCTGGCTTCAGAACGAGGACGGTCTTCCGATCGGAATTCATCATGGATCGCTGGCGAGGTCGCAACGGCAGAAGGTGGAGGCCGCGATGGTGAACGGCGAACTCCGGGCGGTTGTCTGCACGGGTACGCTCGACCTCGGGATTGACTGGGGAGACGTCGACCTGATCATCCAGGTGGGCGCACCCAAGAACGTGAAGCGACTCGTGCAGCGAATCGGTCGCGCCAACCATCGTTACAACGCGCCGTCGAAGGCGCTGGTCGTGCCTGCAAATCGCTTCGAGGTCGTGGAGTGCGTCGCGGCGCTCGAGGCGGCGCAGGAGGGAGATCTCGACGGCGACCCGAGAGGAAGGGGTCCGCGGGACGTGCTTTGCCAGCAGATTCTGATCCGCGCGTGCCGGGGGCCGTTCGAGGCCGATGAACTCCTTCGGGTGCTTCGGGGTGCCGGACCATACATGGACTTCCGGAAGGATGACTTTCTCGCGTGCCTCGATCTCGTGGCAACCGGCGGCTATGCGCTTCGGGCCTATGATCGCTGGCAGCGGCTTCGCCAGAGAGCGGACGGCCTCTGGGAGTTCAGGGATCCGCGCGCTCCCGGCGAAGTTCGCCGAAATCTCGGCACGATCCAGGACACGGAGACGCTGGACGTAAGGCTTCGGAACAAGCGGGGCGGAAAGCCCTTGGGTGAAATCGAGGAGTTGTTTGCGGCAAGTCTTGCGCCTGGGGACACGTTCCTGATCGGCGGACAGGTCGTGCGCTACGACCGGTTGCGCGAGATGACCGTGGAAGTGTCGCGTCAACCGGACAAGGCGCCGAAGATCGCGGTCTTCGCGGGGACGAAGTTCGCCACATCGACGCAACTCAGCCACCGCATCCTGAGGATGTTCCAGACGGAGGACTGGACAGCCTTGCCGCGCCATACAGTGGATTGGCTGCGCCTTCAGCGCGATCGCTCGAAACTCCCGGAGGCGGGCCGGATTCTGGTCGAGAGCTTTCCGTATGAAGGCCGGCAGAACACGTGCATCTACGGATTTGCGGGGCGCAACGCGATGCAGACGCTGGGGCTGCTGGTAACCCGGAAAATGGAAGAGATGGGTCTCGGTCCGCTGGGTTTCGTCACCACGGACTACGCCGTCCTGATCTGGGGTCTCGATGCGGTCCCCGATCCCGAGACTCTCTTCGAGGCGCGGGAGCTGCGCACCGCCTTCGAAGCATGGATGTCCGGCAACGCTGTCATGAAACGCACCTTCCGCACGACCGCCACGATCGCGATGATGATCCCCAGGAATCATGGGGCGGCCAGGCGCACTGTCCGGCAGGCGAGGTTCTCTTCCGACGTTCTCTACGACACGCTCGCAAAGTACGATCCTGAACACCTCATGCTGAAGATCACCCGGGAGGAGGCGATGCGGGGACTGGTCGATTTCGGGCGGATCGAGGAACTGCTTGAGCGGACCAGGGGACGGGTCGATCATGTCGTGCTCGACCGGGTTACGCCGCTGGCCGCCCCACTCCTTCTCGAGCATGGCAGGGTCCCGATTGCAGGGGAAGGTCGCGAGAGGATGCTCATGGCTGATGCAGGGGCCCTGATGGCGGCAGCGGGCCTGAGCGCCTGAATTGCATCTGCGGCGGCTTCCGGACGGGCGTTCAGGCGTGATCCAGATGCGGCCGTTCACCGTTCGAGGTCTTCGGAGGCTCTGCGCCAAGGCGCATCCCCGTGCCGGACGAGACTCTGGCGCCAGGGTCGGTTGCCGCGAAAGCCAACGAGCCGATGAAGGAGTTCAAGTCTCGATGGCAGAGCATGGTCGTGCCTTGTTCGTGAGTGCCTGCAAACTGCGACATTGTTCGGGCATTGAATCTGCACGACGCTCTCCTGCCGGCTGACGGACAAGGGCGGAGGCCTGCGACCCCTTGCAGGCCGCGGCGCATTGCGTGGATGGGTCGAAGATGGGTGCGTTGCCGGAAGCCCTGGCCGGGCAGGGCAGGACCGAAGGGATCGCTGGAGGGCAAGGCCGGTGCACGCCAACGTCTGGCTCGGCTCGCCTTCGGGATGGCTTTCCGGGTGCGAGAGTCGGAAGCTCTTGCGGAGATGCCCGAGGCAAGAGCATCGTGCTTCCCTTGAAATCGCCCTTGCGCGGAGACGAGGCTTCGGATCAGGACTTTTTGCGCCGACGCCGCGTCTTGCCTCCCTTCGCTTCACGCTCCTCGATGAGACGGGCTGCCGTGGCCATGTCAATGCTGGCGGGATCGGTGTCCTTGGGGACCGTCGCGTTCACCTTGTTCCACTTCACGTACGGTCCGTACTTGCCGTCCAGAACGGTCACGGAGCCGCCGCGTTCAGGGTGCTCGCCGAGATCCTTCAGCACCGGAGCGTTCCAGCCCCGGTTTCCGCGGGAGGCCACCTTTGCCGCGATGAGCTCGACGGCACGGTTCATGCCTACGCTCCAAGCCTCCTCGATCGAGTCGAGATTGGCGGTCGTGCCGCCCTTGGAACTCGTCGATTCCGCATGTTTCAGGTAGGGCCCGAAACGTCCGAGATTGGCCCAAACCGACACCCCGTCTTCCGGATGCTGGCCAACCAGACGAGGCAGCTCGAAGAGCCTGAGTGCGTCCTCGAGCGTGATCGCGGCCGGGTCCCAGGCCTCAGGCACGGTGCGGCGCGGCGGCTTCTCCCCGTCAGCGGAAGCCTCGCCTCGCTGAACATAGGGCCCGAAGCGACCCCTGCGGACCCAGATCGCGTCTTCGCCGTCCTCGCCGAGCTTCCTGCCTTCGGGAGGGAGGCCGCTTTCCGGCTCGGCGCCCGGCGGTCCGAAGGCGCGCGTATAGCGGCACTCGGGATAGTTCGAGCAACCGATGAAGGCGCCGCCTGACCGGGCGGTTCGCACCGACAGCTGCCCGCCGCCGCAATGAGGGCAGATGCGAGGGTCCCGACCGTCCTCGGTTGGCGGAAAGAGATGCGGTGCCAGAACCTCGTTGATCTTTTCCAGAACGTCCGCGAACCGGAGTTCGGCCGTTTCCTCGACGGCGGCGCTGAACTCGTCCCAGAAGCGCGCAAGCACGTCCTTCCAGTCGCGGGTCCCGGAAGTGATGTCGTCAAGTTCCTCCTCGAGCCGTGCCGTGAAGTCGTAGCTCAGGTATCGCCGGAAGTAGTTCGTGAGGAAAGCGGTCACCAATTGTCCCTTCTCCTCCGGATGGAGCCGGTCTTTCTCCTTCCGCACGTACCCCCTGTCCTGGATCGTCGTGACGACGGAGGCGTAGGTCGACGGCCGCCCGATGCCGATCTCTTCCATTTTCTTGACGAGCGTGGCTTCGGTGTAGCGCGGGGGCGGCTTGGTGAAGTGCTGCTCGGGCAGGACCTGGCGCTGCCGCACCGGCTCGTCCTTGTCGATTCGGGGCAGGATCCTGCCATTGTCATCGACAACGTCGTCGCGACCTTCCTCGTAAACTCTCATGAAGCCGTCAAAGATCTGGACCTGACCGGTCGCTCGGAGTTCGGTCCCGCCATCCACGCTGGCGATGCCGATCGTGGTCCGTTCGAACCTGGCAATTTCCATTTGGCTCGATACCGCACGCCTCCAGATGAGGTCGTACAAGCCTAGCTGACCCTTGTCCTGGATTCGCAGCGTGGCCGGGCCTGCCGCCATGCGGGTCGGGCGGATGCATTCATGCGCTTCCTGCGCGTTCTTGGTCTTGCTCTTGTGTCTGCGTGGCGTCTTGGGAAGGTACTTTGCGCCGAATCGTTCCTTGATCGCATCGCGGACGGCCGCGATCGCCTCGGGAGCCATGTCGACTCCGTCCGTTCGCATATAGGTGATGTGTCCGGCTTCGTAGAGCCTCTGCGCCGCCTGCATCGTCTGCTTCGCCCCGAATCCGAGCTTGCGGGACGCTTCCTGCTGCAGCGTGGACGTTATGAACGGTGCCGGCGGCTTGCGCGTAACGGGTTTCGCTTCGACCGACGTGACCGACAGGACGCTCGACTGAATTGCATTGACGGCCTCCTTCGCCCGCTCCTCGTCGGGGATGCCGAGCCTGTCGAGTCTCTCTCCGTCAAGCACGGTCAGTCGAGCCTCGAACTCCTCCCCTCTCGGCGTGGCGAGGATCGCCTTGACGGTCCAGTATTCCTGGATCCGGAACGCCTCCACTTCCATTTCGCGCTCGACGATGAGTCGGAGGCACACGG
>VYCX01000073.1:2957-6080 GCA_009843725.1 Boseongicola sp. SB0675_bin_26 | reverse complement strand
TCGCCCGCAACCTGATCAAGAACGGGTTCGAAGTCACCGGCCTGGACCTGAGCGCCGAACGCATGACGGCCTTCGCCGACATGGGCGGCAAGCCCGCCGCCTCCGCAGCCGAAGTCGGCGCCAACGCGGACGCCGTCTTCGTCATGGTGATGAACGGAGACCAGGCCAAGTCCGTCGTCCTGGGAGACGGACTCGCGTCCTCCATGGCTGCGGGAGGCGCGGTAATCCTTTCGGCCACTGTCAGGCCACGGGAAGCACGCGAGATTGGCGCGGCTTTGACGGGCACGGGTCTCCACCTGATCGACTCGCCGGTTTCGGGCGGCTTCCCTGGCGCGCAGGGCGGCACGCTGACAATGATGGCAGCGGCGCCGGACGGGGTCCTTGACCGCTTTGCTCCCGTGATGGAGGCGGTGTCGGCGAACATTCACAGGGTCGGAAGCAGGCCCGGCGACGGCCAGACCGTGAAGGCCTGCCTTCAGTCGCTGATCGGGGCGCAGTTCTCCGCTACATTCGAAGCGGCTGCCCTTGCCGCCAAGGCGGGCGTTCCAGGCCAGGTCCTTCTGGACGTGTTCTCAACCTCGTCGGCGGGTTGCGGCATCGTCAACAACGCGCTCGAAAAGATCATCGACAGACAGTTCGAGGGCACCGGCAGCCACATCAACACGATGCACAAGGATCTCACGATCTCGATGGGACTCGGCGAGGATCTCGGCGTCCCGCTGCACACGGCAGCTGCGGCAATGCAGATCTTCCACGCCGGCCGAACCAGATATCCACACGGAGACAACTGGGTCTGCACGCGCGTCATGGAGGACATCGTCGGTGCGGAACTGCATCGGAGCCAGGCAAAGCCGCAAGGATGACGAACGGGGGCTGCCGCCCCTGCGCCGAAACCGGCTGCTTGCCGGAAAGGGCGAAGGTCAGGTCGCGGCGTCCCTCAATGCTGCCGCCGTCGACGGGCGACGTCTGACAGGAATGGGTGAGATCATGCTTGGCTACATGATGCTGGCTCTGTTTTTCGTGACGTTCAGCATGCTTGCGAACCGGGTGGCAAACAGCGTCGTCACCGCACCGATGGCGTTCCTGGGGTTTGGCGCGTTGCTTGCCGGGCTGGGGATGGTTCCAGATGAAGGGTCCGAACGGGCACTTCATCTGGTGACCGAGATTGCGTTGATCATTCTCCTGTTCTTCGACGCCGCAAAGATCGATCAGGGCGCGCTGCTCCGACGCAACGTCTGGCCCAGACGCATGCTGGCAATCGGAATGCCCTTGGGATTCCTGATCGGCACCATGCTGGCATGGCTGCTCCTTCCAGCGTGGCCGCTCGCCTTGGCCGCGCTTGCGGCGGCGATACTGCTCCCTACCGATGTCGCGCTGGGCCAGCCCGTGATCACCAACGTGGCCATTCCGGATCGCCCGCGGCGCGCGATAACGGTCGAAAGCGGACTGAATGACGGCCTGGCTCTGCCGCTGGTGCTCCTGATGGCGGCGCTCGCAGCCCCCGGCGGCATGGACCCAGGCGGCGGCTGGCTGCTCTTTGGGTTGAAGCAGGTGACGCTCGGCCCGCTGATGGGCGGCGCGATAGGCACAATCGGCGGCTTCGCCCTGCTTTGGGCCAAGCGAACCCGGTCGACCGCCGACATACATGAAGGGATCGGTGCGCTTGCATTGGCGGCTCTCGCCTATCTCACGGCAACGACGATCGGGGGCAACGGGTTCATTTCAGCGTTCGTCGCAGGACTGGGATTCGGAGCTGTCGTGCGCGGAAGATGCGCCTTCGTCTACGAGTTCACCGAAAGCGAGGGCCAGCTCCTGTCATGGACCGCCTTCCTGCTGCTGGGGGCCGTACTGGTACCACAGGCCGCCGCGGACCTGACTCTCGGATCCTTGGCGTTCATCCTGGCCTGCCTCCTGATCGTCCGTCCTCTGGCGATCTGGGTGTCCCTGATCGGCACCGACGCGAAACCGGTCACCCGGATCTTCCTGGGATGGTTCGGGCCGCGAGGCCTCGCCACGGCCCTGTTCGCGCTTCTTGTCTTCGAACAGCTTGAACCAGGATCCGGCGAGTACATTCTCCATCTGGCCGTGAACGCCGTCTGGATCAGCGCAATCCTGCACGGCGTCAGCGCAGGCCCCGTGGCACGGTGGTACGCCAGGCGGCTCGGACAGGACGCATCGGAAGGCCCGATCGGATCGGCGAGCCCTCGAAATGCCGGCGCCAGGGAATGACGATGACCCGACCGTCGCCAACTTCCGCTGGTCGCGCACGCCATGGTCCCGTTCTGATCATGTCCCTGCGGGGGTCATCGCGGCGGCGCGTCCCAGCGTTCCGTGTCAGACCTCGCCGCCCAGCAGCTCCAGCGCAATCCGCTCGACGATCGGACGGCCTTCAGCCGCAGTCATTCCGGGGCGAAGGCGCCGGTCGTAGAGCATGCGCAGCAACAGTTCGTCCTGCGTCGTCAGGAACGCGAATTCCTCGTCATCATTGAAGATCGACGGCCGGACGCCGGGACTGTCGTTCGGCAAGCCCAGCCCTTGGGCAAGCTCCTCGTGATAGCATGACTGCCGCAACAGCATGGGATGCTCGGCGCGGACGACTGCGACCGCCTTGGCATAGACGCCCCTGGCCCTTCCCTCGGCGGCATAGACGAGGCAGAGCGTCGGACGGCGAATGCCAAGCACCGCGCTGACGGTGGAGGCATCTATGCCTGGGTGGATCGCCCGCAGCACCGGGCCCATCGCGCGACGCTCGTCCTCGTTGACGACGAAGACGTGGAAATTGGCCCTGCGCGAAGTCAACGAGATCGGAATGCCTGTCAACGCCGACAGCCGCCGGGCAAGGCGCGCGATGAATGCCCGGTCACGGTCGCGCGTTTCCTGCGGAACCGACGAACCAAAATGCACCTGCATGCGAATCGGGCCTTCCCAGCGATGCAGGTGCGTTTCGGCCTGGCGGGACACGATCCGGTTTCCCACCCTGGTGAACTCCTCGAAGAAGGCGATTCGCATGAAATTGTCGACAAGCTGCCGCCTTGTGAAGGTCGCGTCCGGCCCTCCCCCGTCCACGCGCAGCAGCCCTCGCGCCAAGTACCCTTGCTGGACCTGCCCGTAGTGGTCCTGCAG
>VYCX01000073.1:0-2947 GCA_009843725.1 Boseongicola sp. SB0675_bin_26 | reverse complement strand
CCTGTCACCTGGTGGCGGCACAGGATCCAGCGCGCCCGGCGACGGCATGGGCTGGCACGCGCAGAGAGCAAGCACGACGAGTCCTGCCGCAAGGGTCGGTTTCAAGCCTCGGGTTGCCACGCCGACTGCAGTCCTTTCTCCATCTGAAGGAACCCGACGCGATTCGGCGAAGCCGGAACCCGCGCGGTTCCCGTTCGCCAACGCATCTTCAGGCAATCAAGGCTCGCTATGCGCCGGCAACACGTCACCTTCAATCCCTCGCGCTGAATTTGCCCCTGGTCAATTCAAATGCAATGCCGCCCCACACGTCATTGGATAGGCCGCCGGCACGGCGCACGACCGGTTCCGGCCAGTTGCCGGACCGTCGCGTGGAATCGGCTCGGGCGCATGGGTGCGGTCAGGTGCAGCGGTCCTGCCCGCTGGCCACGCCCAGCCGGATTCCCGCACTCAGAGACGTTTTCCGCGCAAAATGCCGGAAACGGGGGCCAAGGAAGACGACGCACGCATGACTTTGGTATCAAGACGTTCCGGCGAGGGACGTATGCCATCCTCGACCCATTTCGAGAGCGCAGTGGCAGCCCTTCGTCCCATTTCGCGCACCGGCAAGTGAACCGTTGTGAGCGCCGGTGTCGTGGCGGCTGAACTTGGCAGGTCGTCGATGCCAACAACCGACACCTCTCCTGGCACCGCGATGCCAAGTGCCTGAAGCCCGAACAACGCACCTTGGGCCAGCACATCCGACAGGGCAAGAACTGCCGTCGTCCCACAAGGTTCGACGAAGTCGCGCCTTGCGGCATCGGACGCGGCGGACACGTCGAGCGGCATGGCGGAAAACCTGAACTCAGCCTGCGGATCGTTCCTGAACGCCTTCAGGCGCGCCCGGGTTCGATCGTTTCCGGCCGTCGGCCCGTGATAGACTGCTATGGCCTGATGACCGCTTTCCTGAAGAAGCCTGAGCGCCGAACGGGCCGCATTCTCGTTGTCGTAGCCTACGGTCGGAAGGTGATACGAGGGATCAAAATAGGAGGTTGCCACGACGGGCAGTTCCCTGTTCTCGATCAAGGCATCAAGAACGGGGCTGCGCGTGACCCCCGACACGATCAGCCCTTCGACACCGATGTCGACAAGCCCCTTGGCGCGCTCGGCTTCCCTGTCGGGGTCGTCCTTTGTCGTCGCCACGACCAAGGACAGGCCGTGTCCCGCAAGCTCCTCTTCAAGCGCATCAAGAAAGCGCGAGAATATCTCGTGATCAAGCGTTGGCACCAACGCGCCAACCACGTGCGTGCGGCCCGAGTTGATCGCTCGGGCTGCCGCGCTCGGCACAAAATGAAGCGCGTCAATTGCAGCCTGAACCCTGGCGCGCGTACCTTCCGACACCAATGCGTTGCCGTTCAGTACGCGGGAGACCGTGGCCGTAGAAACCTCGGCCTTCTGTGCCACGTCTCGCAGCGTAGACCTTCGTCTTTCAGGAACATTCACCATTTCGACGACCCAAAGCCTGCTCCGAGCTTTCACATGCACTCTTATATTGACAAGCCTAGCCGATCACATGCTTATTGTAACCGGTTTCATTTCCGTCCGGGGGGACAATGCTGGATCAGCGGGTGCTGCAAAGCTTCTCGAACGCGGGACAGGAAGTGCTTGGCAGGCGCTTTCCAGGATTCCGTCCGCGGTCCGGCGGCACCGAGTTCACGATTCAGCCGAGATCGATTCGGAAGTTGAGCCTCGAGAGCGGCGACCTCCTTGCGATCAGCGGCAACGGAACCGTGGCCGTCGCTGCATTTGACGCGGGCGGCCAGCCCAGGCCGTCGCATCTTGGCTTGCAAGGGCTGGTCGCGATCGACGCGGAGAGCTTCCACGCACAGCCGCTTCTCGGATGGGTCGCCGCCAACGGCGGCGCCGACGATGAAGCGATTCAGGCGGTGCCTCTCGAAAGTCGCGGGGAACCGGTGATCCTCAAGGCGAGAGACTCGGTGACAGCCTGGCTGATCCGGCCCGCGAAACGGGAAGACCTGGTCTGCGGCACTGCACAAGGCGTGATCAGCGCAACCCTCCAGCCAGCCGGCGGAAGGACAATGCTGCCCGATCCGCTTGGCAAGGTGCGGGAGGAGTTCACGGTCCTGCGCGGCTCGGCAAGAGCCTACGAGATAAAAAGGGGAGAATTCGTTCAGATCATCGACCTGGAGGGACAGCAATGCTCGGACTTTCAGGCCATCCGAATGCGCGGCCTTGACCGTGACGAGGAGCTTGTGATCGACAGCACGGCGACACGCAGCATGGTAAGGCGCGCGTATCCCGGTCCTGGTCTCTTTGACAAGTTCTACGATGCATCGCTTGCTCCCCTTCTGCAGGTGATCCAGGACAGCTGCGGACGCCATGACACGTTCGGCATGGCCTGCACGGCGCGAGGCTACGAGGAACGGGGCTTCCCAGGCCACGTGAACTGCTCGGACAACATGTCCCTCGCATTCGCTCCCTTTGGCGTCGCTCCCCGGGTTGCATGGCCCGCCGTGAATTTCTTCTGGAACACCTGGATCGATCCACGTCACCAGATCCAGACCGAAGAGTCACATTCGCGCGCAGGGGACTTCGTCGTGATGAAGGCGCTTGACGACCTTGTCTGCACTTCAACCGCCTGCCCCGATGACATCGACCCCATCAACGGATGGAACCCTACGGACATTCACGTGCGCATCTACGAGTCCGACAGCGCGATTCAGCGCGCCGTCGCCTACCGACCAAAGGAAGACGGTCCAATGAGCATGAGCCAGACCTCCGCCTTTCACCTGCGGCTCGAGCCCCTGACCAACGCCTTTGCGCCCGCGCGCGACCTCTGGTCTCCGGTCTCGTTCCCCGCCCACGGAACGCTTGGGGAATACTGGGCCTGCAGAACCGCTGTCACCGTTCAGGACATGAGCGGACTCAGGAAGTTCGATGTCATAGGGCC
>VYCX01000010.1:4330-6083 GCA_009843725.1 Boseongicola sp. SB0675_bin_26 | reverse complement strand
CGTACACGGTGTCCGAGAAGTCGAAGATGACGCCCTCGTGCTGCCTGATGTCGAGGCCGACGACGCTGACCAGCCTGTGAGACGACGCGACGCTCAGCGTGCCTCTCAGCGCCACCATGCCGACCCGGGCCGCAAGCGGGTCGGCTTCCTTGAACGTCTCGTCTCCCTCGAAAAGCTTCGCCTCCAGCAGCGGCACGGACACCACGCTGTCGAGTTCCAGCTGCTCCAGCCGCCGGGCGTGCACCATGCCGCCCGCGATCAGCCCGATGGCGACCGCCGTGATCAGGTCGACGAACACCGTGAGGCAGAGCGTGGCCAGCATCACGACGAGATGCTCGCGCCTGAGGCGGAGAAGCCGCCGGAGCATGCGCCAGTCGATGATGTCCCAGCCGACCTTGACCAGGACGCCCGCCAGCGCGGCGAGCGGGATCGGCTCGACGTGCCGTCCGAGGCCCAGGACCAGGGCAAGCAGGAGAAGCGCGCGCACGACGCCCGACACCGGCGTCGATCCTCCGGAGCGGATGTTGACGACCGTGCCCATCGTTGCCCCGGCGCCGGGCAGCGCGCCGATCAGCCCGGCGGCCATGTTGCCGATGCCCTGGCCGACCAGCTCCCTGTCCGGGTCGTGACGGCCGCCGGTGACGGCGTCCGCCACGAGGGATGTCAGCAGGCTGTCGACCGAGCCCAGCAGCGCGAGGATGATGGCCGGCGGCAGCGCATGCAGGAGGAACCCGACCGGCGGCAGGGCGAACTGCAAGGTCGGCAGCCCTGTCGGGACGGGGCCGATGACCGGCGCCTCCGTGAACCACAGCACGCCCAGGGCCGTTCCGGCGGCCAGCGCCACGAGCGGGCCTGGCGCGAACCGGGACAGCCTTTGCGGCCAGAGGAACCCCGCCGCGAGGGTGGCCGCGCCGATGGCGAACGCGCCGGCGTCGATGCCGCCAACGGCTGCCGGGAGGGCGCGTGCGGCACCCATGGGTCCCCCCGTCGCGCCCGGGGCGCCGAGCAGCGGCAGCGACTGCATCAGGATGATGATGATCCCGATGCCGGACATGAAGCCGGAGACGACGACATGAGGTGTGTACGCCACGAAGCGGCCGATCTTCGAGACGCCGAGAAGGACCTGCAGCAGGCCTGCGAGGACGACGACGGCCAGGGCTTCGGCAAGGCTGGACGCATGGCTGGCGATCACGGCCGCAATCGCGACGGTCATGGGTGCCGTCGGACCGGATATCTGGGAGCGCGTGCCGCCGAACACCGACGCGAAGAAGCCGACCGCGATCGCGCCGTAGAGACCGGCAGCCGCGCCCATGCCGGACGCGATGCCGAAGCCGAGAGCGACGGGCAGCGCCACCACCATGGAAGTGACGCCCCCGAAAAGGTCGCCGCGCAGCGTGTCGAGGCCGTAGCTCACGCGGACCCGGCCCGTGAGCCGCCCGGGTGCGGCGGCGTGCCGCAGGTCCCGGCCGCCGGTTTCCGCGCCGTGCCGCCGTCCTCTCTCATGGTCCGGCCCCCTCCCGGCGGCGCCTGCGGCGCCGCCGCGGACGCTTGTTCACACATGATGCACATTCAGAAACAAAATGGCCATGTCCGTGCCACCATCACGCCACCAGGCAACGCCCGGCGCCGCGCCGGAACATGCACATCTCACGCCGCCTTGCAATCATTCGCGAATCGGGCATGGAATCGGGGCGCCCCGATTCGGGCCGCCAGAGGGCCGCGGCGCGGGGCGGGGACAGGACTGCGAGGAGGC
>VYCX01000010.1:0-4320 GCA_009843725.1 Boseongicola sp. SB0675_bin_26 | reverse complement strand
CCCCCGAAAAGCTCGCCGCGCAGCGTGGCGCGGCCGTAGCTCCCGCGGAACCGTGCCATCCTGTCCGGCCCGGTCGCGCGCCGCGTAGCGCGGGCCTGGTCGGCGGCGGCGGACGCGTCCGCCGAGCGGCGGCGCAGGCCGGCGGCCGTGCCGACCAATGACGGGGAAGGCTTCGTTTCGCGCGTGCGGCGACCGCCATGCCGGAACGGCAGGCATCCCGGCGTCTGGGGAAGGTCCGGCCATTCGCCTGGTCTCCTCGTGCAGGCCGGTTTCGGTGAACGGCCCGAGCCTGTCGCCGGGACAGGCAAAGGTCAAGGCGCGGCCTTGCGTCCGTTTCGTGCCGATCCTTCGCGGCACAGACAGCCAAAGACCCGAACAAGCGGCCCAGACCCCGTTCCGACCAAGAGCAGCGGCATCCGGCGGACAGCGTGGCACGCAACATGGAAACCGCAAGGAATCGACATGATTGCGGTCCGACAGATGCCGGATGCGGCGGTTGCGAAAAGTCCGGGAACGCAGGGCTTTGGACGCAGCGGCCAGGCGGATCCCCGTCGGGATCACGAAACCGGAAAGTGGAGGCGGTCCGGAATGGCTGAGCATGCGATTCAGGTACGTGGCTGCACCATCGGCGAAAGAGCGTGGACACAGGATTGCCAATGCAGGTGTGGACAGTTGAAAGGCTCGACGCGGCTCGAAACCGGTTCAGGGATTCAGCGAAGGAAGGCAATGCCACCGAAATTGATCAGAGCCGAAAGCGTGCTTCATGAATCAGGATGAAGGGCCACCATGTCGGATCTCGCGTGGCGATCGGGAGATGGCCTTCCGCTCGGTCTCGATCTTCTCCTCCGGCTGGTCATGTGCGAACGCCGCGTTGCGGTCGAGACCCGCCCTGGAAAGTGCGGTCTCCAGCGCCGCTATGAACCGCTCTTCGAGCGCCTTGTTCAACGTGTCGTGAATCGTGTCGACGACAACCTGAGTTGCCAGCCAGCTTGTCGCGCCAGGCAGGCTGGCCAGGCGACGCGGTCCGGTGCGGCAGCCACCAATGGACTGCCTTTCCGCGCTAGGCTCGTTCCAGTAGGGCGACGGGGCCTCGTCGCCCGCGATCGCCACCCGATCCAGCGCCACGGACAGCACGCCCGTATCGAGGCCGTCGAAGCGTCGCCCGTCCTCGGGCCTCGGGCGAGAATTGCCGACGTCCGCCGCCGGCGCGCTTCTGGAGCAAAGTGCCGGGTTCGACGGGAACCCAGGACCATGCATCGCTCCACGGGCACCCGCTCATGTCGCTCATGGCGTCATGCTTCCAGTCGGCGTCGGATGGTCTGCGCCGTGGCGTTCCCGCAAGTCGCAGGGCGTCACGGCGTCATCCACATGCCGCGAATTGCGAAATGTTCCCTGACTGTCCAAGCCGGAAAGACTGGCATGTTGCGTTCGTTTCCTGATCATGAGGCAGCCGCTTGCGAGACTTGCTGCCGTGAAGACCATCTGCCTCAACTCGCCGGAAACCTCGCGCCCGGGGAAGATTGGCTTCAACATGTCGTTCCATGCTTGGCGCAATTGGGGCCAATGGCTCATCTCGAAGTTCCGGCGATTCTCGTATTTCGCTGTGCTCATCTCGGCTTGTTCATGCCTTCTGTCGACTCTCGCCTGAAATTCACGTCTCAGGCTTGATCAGTGGGCAACGGCACCCTGTCGACATTCGCAATCTCAAGTTGGGCCAGTTTTTCGAGCAGTTGGGACCTGACATCCGAATGATCCGGGCTATTCCAGAGATTTTGCATTTCGCCAGGGTCCAATTCGAGATCAAAGAGCTCGTTTTGACATCTTCCCAGGTACATGGAAAGTCGCCATTTCTTGTGAATTACCGTGTGTACCCTCGGGCGCGTCCCGAAGGCTTCCTGCGTTCTTTGGGTTTCATATTGAATGTGCGCGGACTCGCGCCCTCCGCCGCCGGCAACGCCCAATACGGCACCTTGCATCCCCAACGAGGGCTCGACCTTCGCATGCTCAAGGATTGTTGTGCCAATGTCATGGGTCTGCGCAAGTTTGTCCGTTCGGACTCCTTGCTTGCCTTTCGGATCGGCCCAAATGAACGGCACGTGGGTTAACGTATCGTATTGTTCAGCCCCCTTGAAAAGAAGCCGATGGTCCCCAAGGTGGTCTCCATGGTCAGAAGTGAATATCTGCACCGTTGCATCTGCAACATCTGCATCGACGGCCGCCTTCCGCACCTTGCCCACGGCATCGTCGACCATCGCGATCATGCCGCATGTCAACGCGCGAGCTTCCAGTGCCTCTTTCCTTGAAACGGCAAGGGTGTACCCGGTCCGTTGCCCAAGCGAGGGATCGTTGGCGCGATCACGTTCGGCGATCTTGACATACTCGGGGGGGTCCCAGTCGCTAGCCTCATATGCCGCTGGCACGGGCATGTCCTCGGGTTTGTACATGTCCCAGTACTTGCCGGGCGGATTGAACGGATGATGCGGGTCAGGGAAGGACACCATCAGGAAAAAGGGGGTCGGATTGTCCTTGCGGCTTTCGATCCACCCGACGGCTCGGTCGGCGATATAGCTGGTGGCGTAATGCTCCTCCGGGACCATTGTGCGAATTGCTTGTGGAACGGAGTAATCATGCGGAAACTGATTGTCCGGGCCACGAAGACGCAGGACCTCGGGCGCGTTCTCCCTCAACCAGTATTCGTAGTTGCCGCCGTTCATGGTGCCGTGACGCACAACGGAATCATAATGGTCAAATCCATAGAACGGCTTCGGGACAACTGCGTCATGTTGATCGACGAACTTGCGCTTTTCGTAGTGATAGCACTCGTCGTTCAGGTCGGACCGAATGGCGATCGCCAATTCATCTGGGGGTGCGCTGAATCCTTCTCGGGCTTCAGGAACGTCGATCTTCATGTCGCCGTCCCAGACGTTTTGCAGATGGCTTTTTCCGATCAGTGCCGTGTCATACCCTGCGGCCCGCAGAAGTTCGACGAACGTAACGTTATGGTGCGCCAAGGGAATGCCAAGCGACCGCGTCCCATGACTCGACGGCATCCGGCAAGTCATCAGGCTGGCACGGTTCGGCATGCACACTGGCGACGAAACATAGAATCGATCATGGTTCACGCCCTCGGCAGCCATCTTGTCGATATTCGGCGTCCGCAAGACCGGATGCCCGTTGCATCCAAGATGGTCGTAGCGCTGCTGGTCGGTCATGAAGAGAATATAGCTGGGTCGTTCCGTCATGTAGTTGTCCGATCAAGTTTTGTCCTGCCGTTTCGCGAGCCTGGTCAGGTTGGTGCCCCGCCCCGGCTGCGAAAGATGTGCAGGCCAACGACAGCGATGCCCGCCGCGATCGCCGGTCCGTAGAATTCCATGGGGCGCGCAAGGATGAGAACCGCGATCGCTAGCCGAATGGCTATTTCGACCGGCCCCAGGGCCTTCCGATCAAAAGCTGCTAGCGCGCTAGATACAAGGTAGAGCGCCGATCCCAGGCGCGCCATCAGGAAGACAAGCCAGCCGAAGTTGATGCTGCCGTCGTAGCCTGAAAGGAAATGCCCGCTGCTTGGGTCGATGACAGCCTTGTCGATCAGCAAAAGTTCAGGATAGACAGCGAAAACAAACGGGATGGTGAACATTACTACGCCCGACTTCACCGCAGAAAAGCCAGTCTTCATTGGGTCGGCGTGGGTAATGCTCGACGCCGCAAACGCGGCCAGCGCGACCGGCGGGGTTATGGCGGATGCCACCGCGAAGTAGAAAATGAACATATGCGCGGTGAATGTCGCCAGCCCAAGGCCTACCAGCATCGGACCCATGAACAGGGCGACGTTGATGTAGGCCGGTACCGCCGGCATTCCCATACCCAACAATACTGCCAAGAGCATCGTCAGGAACAACGCGAACAACTGAAAGCCTGCTGAGCTTGCCGAAATGTTGAAGGAGTTCAGGAAAGCGAGAACGTCCACTGCCACGAACTTTGCGAGGCCGGTGAAATTCAAGCAAACATCGATTACCGTTACCGCCATAAACATAAGAAACAGCGTGGATATCGTCACGCCCGCCTTTGACAGGCCGTCAAGGATCTTCGTAGGTCTCGCGCGAAATTCCTTGTCAATGAACATCAAGATCAGAAGCAGGATGACCGCCCACCAGCCCGCTGCGCTGGCGTCCCCCGCGGCATTCTGGAACAGCTCGATGATCCACGGCAGGGCAACGATCTTGCAGGTGCCGCCGCTCCATTCGACAACGGCGCCCAACATGATCGAATACCAGCTGCAACCGACGGCGTCCTTAGGCGTCAAGAGCAGGACCAGAACGAGAA
>VYCX01000272.1 GCA_009843725.1 Boseongicola sp. SB0675_bin_26 | reverse complement strand
GAGTTGATTGCAAAGAGCATCATGTAGGCCGGAAGGATCAGGCTCTCGACCCGGAGGTAGGCGAGGCCGACTCGGATCACGTCCGGATCCTGGGTGAATCCTTCGAGCACGGGGCCTCCAACGATCCAGATGATCGGCAAAGCGCCGGCGGTCATGAAGAACCCGACCTTCCAGCAAAAGAAGAGAGCTTCGCGCACACGATCATGGTCGCGGGCGCCGAACGCCTGGGCCGCGATGGGGAGCAGTGCCCCGGTCACTCCGAGGACCGGGAGGAACAGGATCTGCTCGAGCCTGATGGCAATGCCGAACCCGGCAATTGCGTGCTCGCCGAATCCCTTGAGAACGAACTGCACGACGAAACCCGACAGCATCATGATCATGAGCGCGAATGCGGTCGGGGACGTCTGAAGGAAGATTTCCCGAAGCTCGGGGCCTCGGGGCGCGAAATGCCGGGGCCGTACCCTGGACAGCGTCGCAAGCCTCAGCAGTTTCCACAGCAGATAGATCATCACGCCGGCTTGGCTGATGACAGTGGATACGGCGAGGCCGTCGAAGCCGATCCCTGCCCAGAGGCCGGGAATGCCGAATATCAGCAGCGGGTTGAGGGCGATGTTGGCAAAGAACGCGGCAATCAGGGCATGCTGCATGGACCGCCCGTCGCCATGCGCCTGCAACGCCCCGTTGCAGGCATAGGCGATCATGAAGCAAGGCAGCGCCAGGGAAAGAAGCAGATAGTACCGCGTCCCGGCGTCGCGATAGGCCCCTGGTTCGGACACGAGTTGCACGAGCGCCGGGCCGTACCATGATCCGATCACCACAAGGACCAATGCGGCAATGGCGCCGAACGTGACGCCTTGTGCCGAAAGCCGTCGGGCGGCGCGCCGGTCCTTCGCTCCAAGAGCGTTCCCGACGACGGCTCCCATTGCGGCGCCGAGGCCGAAGCCGATGGACAGGGCGATGTAGAAGGCCTGATACCCCAGGGAGATTCCGGCTTGCGCACTGGTGGACAGCAGGCCGGCAAAGAACATGTCCACGACGTTGTAGAGGGTGTTGAACAGCATCCCGACCGCGGCAGGGACGGCAAGGGTCCGGAAGTGACCGCTGATCGGACCGTCCGTCAGGTTGCTGGTGAGTTCACGTGCCATGCATGGCCGCTCAGGGGCGCTCTGCCTGGACGGTCAGAAACACGAACTCCGGCGTCAGGACGTCCACGAACCCGTGGTTCAGTTCGGCGTCCACGCTCAGGCTGTCGCCTTCGGACAGGGTCAAGTGCTGCTGACCGTAACGATAGACTGCCTGGCCAGAGAGCACCTGAACGAAAACGACGCCGTGGCCGACATAGGTCGGTGGCTTGCCGCCGTCCCGGGTCAGAGTCACCCTGCGGGCCTGGAAGCGAAGATCCCTGCGTGCGTGAAGTGCAAGATTCACGTAGTCGTGCCGATGCCCCTCGGTAAGGCGGGTGGACTTCAAGCCCTCGCCGGCGTGCACCAGGGTGAAGTCCGTGTGGTCGGTGCGCGCCTCCCGAAACAGTGACACGATTGGGACGCTCAGCGCCTCGGCGAGCGCCGCAAGCGTGGAGATGCTCGGGCTCACGAGTCCGTTCTCGATGCGGCTCACCATGGCGGCGGATACGCCGGAAAGTTCCGCCAGCGCCCTGGCGGAATGGCCGCGTTCGCGCCGGAGCTCCTTCAACGACTGCCCGATGGCTTCATCGATGTGCTTGC
Source organism: Boseongicola sp. SB0675_bin_26 (assembly GCA_009843725.1). Classification (GTDB taxonomy): domain Bacteria; phylum Pseudomonadota; class Alphaproteobacteria; order Rhodobacterales; family Rhodobacteraceae; genus JAJEFO01. The sequence continues at coordinate 4,366 of VYCX01000272.1, read as the reverse complement.
CGGCCTTCTCGGACGCCATTTCGTGCCGTCACGTTTCTGCGTAATAGCCGACCACGTCGCCGGCCGTTGTCACGCCAAGTCCGTTGAGCAGCCTGTTGGCGTAGTTGAAGTAGCAGATGATCTGGTTCATCTCCAGGATCTCGCCGTCATCCCAGCCCGTTTCGCGAAGCGCGCGAACGCGATCTTCAGAGACTTCCCCAGGTTGAAGGGTCAGGACTTCGGCATACCGGAGAGCCGCGAGTTCGCGGCCCCTGAACTGGAACTCGGGCTGCCGGCGCTTGAGCGCCGTTTCGATCCGGCCAGCGCGCTCGTCGTCCCCGATGAGATGCCTCGCGTTTGCCCAGTGATTTGCATAGGAGTACGCGCAGTCGTTCAGCGCGGACACGTACGAGCCAATCACTTCCTGGAACCACTGCGGAATGCTGTTGCCGTCGTCATGAAGGCAGGCGCGATAGAGCGTGACGTGACCATGCATGGTGCTTGGCCTGAGCGAATGGACGCGCATGACGTTGTCCACGGTTCCATGTGGAGTTCGCGCCCGCTTCAAGGCTTCCGAGAGCGCCTCGTCGGCGTCCTCATCGGAAATCATCTTGATCCATGCCGACATTGTACCTCCTCGGAGTGGCTGGCAGGCGACGTTCAAAATTAATTCGAACCAATTCTTGCATAAACCGTCATGCAACGTTATTGAGTGAAACGCAAGAATGGGAGGGGTGCCTGATTTTGCGTTGTCGCAGTCAGTGGCCGGACAGAACGCCGCGCGCGATGCGCCCCGGATCCACGCGATCCCCGACGCACGACTGCAATGGCACCGCCGCCGGAACCGGCAACGGAGGAAAATCGTTGCCAGGCTTCCTCGCTTGCTGCCATGGTTCCATGGAACGTGCGCCAGTCGTCGCGGAAGGTGGAACGCATGAGTAGCCGGCCGATCATCGAAGCTCGCAACCTGGACAAGTTCTTCGGGAAGTTCCACGCCCTGAAGGATGTCAGCATTTCCGTTCGCCAAGGTGAGCGCGTGGTGGTGTGCGGCCCGTCAGGTTCCGGCAAGTCGACGTTGATCCGCTGTTTCAACGCGCTGGAAAGCCATAGTTCAGGCACTCTTGTGGTCGATGGCATCGAAGTTTTCGAGGGATCGAAGGACGTCCGGAGGCTGCGGCAGGAAGTCGGCATGGTCTTCCAGCAGTTCAACCTCTTTCCACATCTCACGGTGCTGGAGAACCTCATGATCGGGCCCATGAAGGTCCGGAAGGTCTCGCGGGACCAGGCAGAGGAGACCGCGCGCAAGTACCTGGATCGGGTGCACATTCCAGAGCAGGCGGAAAAATTTCCGGCCCAGCTTTCCGGCGGCCAGCAGCAGCGTGTCGCAATCGCCCGGTCGCTTTGCATGGAGACCCGGATCATGCTGTTCGACGAGCCGACGTCGGCGCTGGATCCCGAGATGATCAACGAAGTGCTCGATGTCATGGTCGAACTTGCCGAAACCGGCATGACCATGGTCGTGGTCACGCATGAGATGGGTTTCGCGCGCAAGGTGGCCGACACCATGGTCTTCATGGAGGAGGGGCGGATCGTCGAGGTTGCGCCACCCGAGCAGTTCTTCACCGCGCCTTCAAGCGATCGTTGCCGGATGTTCCTGGCGCAGATCCTGGAGCACTGAGATGGCGGCGAGCGAGACAGCCGGCCTGCGCGGCCCGCCGATCCCGAAGCCGCCGGTGCATCAGCAGGTGCTGAACTCGGTTCCGGTTGCCGTCGCGATCTACGCCGTCGTCATCGGCCTGATCGTCTACGGATCGTTCGTCGGAGCCCGGAACATGGGGTACAACTGGCAGTGGTACCGCGTGCCGCAGTACCTGTACAGCTTCACCGACGACGGATTCCAGTGGGGCGAAATCTCGGTCGGGCTTGTGGCGACCATCAGGCTCTCCATCCTGTCGTTCGCGCTCGCCACGGCTCTTGGCCTCGTGGTGGCTCTCCTGCGGCTGTCAGGTCTCGTCGTGGGCCCCGCCGTTGCCGTCGCGTATCTCGAATTGATCCGCAACATCCCGCTCCTGGTGCTGCTCTATCTCTTCTACTACGTGCTGGGACCGATCTTTGGGCTCGACCGCTACGTTGCCAGCATCCTGACGCTTGCAGTCTTCCATTCCGCATTGATATCCGAGATCTTCCGGGCCGGGATCAACGCCGTTGCCGTCGGGCAGTGGGAGGCCGCGAAATCGATCGGGATGTCCACGGGGCAGGCGTACCGATACATCATTCTGCCGCAGTCCGTTCGCTTCATGCTCCCGCCGATGACGGGAGAAATGGTGCATCTCATCAAGTCGTCGGCGATCGTCAGCGTCATTGCCGTAGCGGAACTGACGACGATCGGGCGCAACATCATCTCTGACACGTACATGAGCTTCGAGATCTGGTTCACGGTCGCGGCCGTCTACATGATCGTGACGCTGATCCTGTCCGTGGGCGTGTCGTTTCTCGAACGCAAGTACACGGTTGACCAATGATGCGGCTGAAGACCATCCCGACCGCGTCCGGCAGGCAAGCCGCGTCCCGGCGGATTTCCGGCGCCATGAGCCGGACGGCGGATCGGTGCCGGGCAGCTCCCATGGAGTCGGGGCCGGCCATGACAGAACGTCGTCACCGTCCGGAGCGTCCCGGACTTGACCGGCAAACGAACAAGTGAGAAGACCATCAACCAAGGAGGATATCAAATGAAACTCACTCGCAGAATGCTAGGATGCGCCTTGGCGGCGACCGCAACAGTGGGCCTTGCGTTGCCCGCAGCGGCGCAGCAGGCCACGCAGGCGCTGACTTCGGAGAGCGTGATAGAACAGATCAAGCAGGATGGCGTGATCCGGATCGGCCTGTCCCTGTTCGTGCCCTGGTCCATGCGCGACAAGAACGGCGACCTGATCGGCAACGAGCTAGAAGTCGGCCGCAAGCTTGCCGAGGACATTGGCGTTGAAGTAGAGTTCGATCCGACGTCCTGGGACGCGATCATCCCGGCCCTCGTTGCCGGCAACTTCGACGTCATCATCTCGGGCATGTCGGTTACGGCGCAGAGGAACCTGACGATCAACTTCACCGATCCGTACGCGTATTCCGGCCTCGCAATCATGGCAAACAAGGAATTGACTGCCGGCATGTCACTGGAGGACCTGAATTCGCCCGACGTGATCTTCACGGCCCGCCGGGGCGCAACCCCGGCCGTCGTGATCGCCGACAACTTTCCCGAGGCGCAGCTTCTCCTCTTCGACGAGGACGGCGCGTCCGCACAGGAAGTGCTGAACGGCAATGCCCACGCGACCATGGCCTCCCAGCCGACGCCGAACCGCGAAGCGGGCCGGCATCCGGAGACGCTTGTCGTCGTGGAAGGCGAACTGTACGACCCGCGCGGCGAAGGCTTCGCATTGCGCAAGGGAGATCCGGACGCCCTCAACTACTTCAACAACTGGATCGCCCAGCAATGGCGCAGCGGCTGGCTTGAAGCGCGCCACAACTACTGGTTCGCGACCGAGGAATGGGCCGACCAGGTCGCCCAGTAGACCAAGACCGAGGTCCGGGAAGCACGGCTCCCGGGCCTTGATCCGTGAGGCGCCAGGGATTGCGCTCTTTCATCAACAGGATGCGGTGGCCTGACTACCTGATTGTCGCGATGCTCATCGCTTTCTTCGGGTATGTCTGGTTCACCATCGAAGGCACGCTCAACTACAAGTGGCGCTGGGAGCTCATACCGGGATACATCATCGGCTATCACACGGGTCGAGAGGCGTATTTCGCCAACATCCTGCTTCAGGGTCTTGCCGCCACGATTCGGATCAGCATTTACGCAAGCATCCTGGCGCTGATTCTCGGCACGATCCTCGGCATCGCACGGTGCTCGCAGAACCTGACGATACGGATGCTGGCGCGCACGTATCTGGAACTTCTGCGGAACATCCCCCCGGTCGTCGTCGTCTTCATCTTCTTCTTTTTCCTGTCGCAGCAGCTGATCGATGCGCTCGACCTCGCGCGTTGGTCGCGCAACATCGCGCGGCAAGATGACATCTGGCTCTGGGAGCTGTTCTTCGGCGACATGCGCCGCTTTCCCTCGATCATCTCCGGCGTGATCGTTCTTGCGCTCTTTGAGAGCGCCTTTGTCGGGGAGATCGTTCGCGCGGGAATTCAGTCGATACCCAAGGGACAGCGGGAGGCGGCCAGGTCGATCGGCATGAGCCGACTTCAGGAGATGCGGTACATCGTGCTGCCGCAAGCGATGAAGAGGGTCGTCCCGCCGCTCGCCAATCAGTTCATATCGCTCATCAAGGACAGCTCGATCATATCGCTCATCTCGGTCCAGGAACTGACGTACAAGACTGTTGAACTGGTG
>VYCX01000348.1 GCA_009843725.1 Boseongicola sp. SB0675_bin_26 | reverse complement strand
GAAAAAGCCAAGGGGGGACTCTTCAGGGAACTCCTTCAAACGCGATTGCCCTGGGCAAACCCCAGACCTTGACATTGTACCCTAGGAAAACGACGATCGCTGCAAACATTATCAGTATCAGCCAACTTCCCGTTGTGTTTAGGCAACCTGGATCGTCTGCGGTGTCGGGGACAGGCAGCCCGTAGAGCTTTGCAAACTCCACTTCCGCTTGCAGCGCCTTCGCCATCAGGCGTTCGCGGTCGCCCGTGAATACATCTATAAGGCAAACGGCTTCGATTTCGGCCAGGTAGGTCAGCGAAATGGACGCGGCCGCCAGTATCAACGCAATGTCAAAGAGCATCCCCAAGCGTCTGATGCCAGGGTCCTTGCCGGCCCAACTCCGCCACATGGAGTGCTTCAGCGCGACGATCAGCATCATCCAGAAAAAGGCTATTGGGAAAAGCCACTCCGTTGAGAACCGCCGCACCCTAAGGAACTCGTTCCCTGTCAGGTCCCGCCAAAAGCCATCCCAACCAGGAATCGCTGGGGTAACATTGACGAGACCCAACAGGACGAACAGCAGAGCCAAAATGTAGACAAGCCGATCCGCGAGCACCGGATGCCCTGGCGATGTTGTCGACTGCGAGTCACTTTGCTCCGACATTCGGATCTACCGACCTAAGCGGGCTTGGGTCGTCGGCTTACGGCTTTGCGCAGTCTGGAAGCGTATGGCCCGCCTCTTCCCAAGCACGGACAGCGCCCGGATGGAACTTGACTATGTTCGCCCCGCAAAGGCCATTTGCCTCCTCCGACACGTCACCGAAGTTGAGCGTTGCCATGAACGGCGCCAATGCCCTGATCTCGTCAAGGTTCTCGATGTGCGACTTGGTCAGCTGATAGGCAAGTTCCTCGTCCATGCTCTTGTGGACAAGATCGCCACCAGGCACGGCCTTGCCCCGGAACATGTCGTCATCGGAAACGATGGTCCATCCGTCACCCATTGCCGCCTGGATGTCCGCCAGCGACGCGATGAACGGAGTGGAACCAGGCTTGTTAAGGAATTTCTGGGTCGCTTCAGCTTCAAATGCCTCTTTCGGCATCGAATACATCGTCATGTCGCCAGCCGCCGACGCCTGCGTTACCCTGGGACCCGGGAACATGACCGGAATGACTGCCGCATCAACCGTTCCGTCGACAATTGCCGCCGCCATCTGACCCCAACTGACGGTTACCGTTTCATAGTCCTCTTCCGACTTCATGCCGGTAAAGAGCTGAATCAGACTTCGCGAGTTCAACGCGGCCGTGCCGCGAGGGGGACCATTCAGGACCTTGAGGCCCCTCAGGTCCTCCCAGCCACCAATGCCTTTCGCATCATAGGCATAGAGAGTGAAGATCGAGAATGTATAGGGATATAGCATCTGGATGCTGTGCCCCAGTTCCTTGGCCGCTTCCTTGTCAAGGTTTGAGAACGGGCCAGCAGCCCGAGACATCAGAAATGGCAAAACGAACGGCGCGCTTGCCAGATCGATTTTGCCTTCCGCCAAAGCCAATGTGTACTTGGTTCCTGTTTGCCCGTCCTTTAGCTGTATGTTTGCAATGCCGCGTTCGGCAGCGTTTTCGACCAGTGATGTCGCGGACAGGGCGCCTGCGGTGCCGGCCCCGGCCGCGTTTGAGGTGAGATTGACCTGTGCGCTCAACGTTGAAGCGGCGAACGTGAACGTTGCAGCGATTGTAGCCGCCGTGAAATTCCTGAGCATTTTGTCCTCCCGTTGCTCCAGTTCCTTGCGGCCGGATCGTGAGTTTCCGGGAACAGTGCGTGACCCTTTCGGGTCAAGACTTGACGCGTCGTTCCTCGTCCCCGGCGCTCGCCAGTGGATGCTCCGCAAGCTCTTCGGCGGTCGATACCACTATCGTACAGCCGCCTTTGTAGATTTCACTACACTATCACATCTTAGGATCCCAAACTTACTTCTTAGGATCCCAAAGTCAAGGATTTTGGCCGAAACAGACTGATTGCACCCTGGTTTCACCATTGTCCTGTCTAGCGGACGGAAAGGTCCGAAAACCATGCAAAGTCTCAAAGGAAGAGCGACTTTCCGAGAGGTCATCGACTTGAACCGCCCCGGGCGCGAAATTCATGCTTTCCGGCCGATTCCCCGGTTTGGCGAGCTACAACCATGCGCACCGGCAAGCCGGTCTTCGCGCAGATGATCGGTTTCCTGCCGATGCATGCACCTCGGTGCTGCAGCGGGCGCCACGACGGGAACCGACGCGTCTGGCGCTCCAGTGGTCTCGACCGGTTCCGCAGCATGGCATTCGCCCGGCTGACCTCCATGGAAAGCCTGTGCACCAAGGCCGGCAAGTTCCAGCGCATTGGCTGCCGCAGTCCGGTCTCGCGCCAAGCCGTTCCGAAACGCACCGCGCGGCCGGACTTGTTCACCGTGATTGCGTCGAAGTCCGGACTGCGCCCGGACATCTTCGGACGGGTCTCAAGCTGGATGGCGAACTCGCACTTGGTGCGGTGGGTCATGCCGGAACATTCGGCAGTGGCGGTCTCGGCATTCTCGGTCAGGGTTCCCGCGAAAATGCGTCCGTTCCTTCAGATGGTGCCGGTGCCTGGCGTCCTTGCCAGCACATGCGGGACTGCTTCTTCTGCCCCGCTTGGAATCGCAAACCCAGAATGCCTGCATTCCTTCCCTGCCTGTCGATCAGGGCTGACGCCTGAATGGAAGCGCCGCCTCTTCGCAGGAAGCACAAGAGGGAGCTCATGAACCAGGATGCCACCGGCACGCATCGTGCCCGGCTCACAACATGGCCATTCCGCCGTTGATGTGCAGTGTGGCTCCCGTCACGTAGCTTGCTTCCGGGCTTGCCAAGTAAAGAACCGCGGCCGCCACTTCGTCCGCTTCTCCCATCCGGCCGGCCGGAACCTGAGCCAGAATCGCGGACTTCTGGTCTTCGGTGAGCTTGTCGGTCATTGCGGTGGAAATGAAACCGGGAGCCACGCAATTGACCGTGACTCCGCGGCCCGCGATTTCGTAGGCGAGGCTCTTGGACATGCCGACGAGCCCGGCCTTCGAAGCCGCATAGTTCGCCTGACCGGGATTGCCTGTCGCGCCGACCACCGAAGTGACGTTCACGATCCGACCCCAGCGTGCCTTCATCATCCCGCGCAGGACCGACTTGGACAGCGCCATCGCGCTCTTCAAGTTGATCCGCAGCACGACGTCCCAGTCCTCCTCGGACATGCGCACGAACAGGTTGTCGCGCGTGATTCCCGCATTGTTGACGAGAATGTCGACTGTTCCCATGGCTTCTGCCGCCTGTTTCGGAAGCTCTGCCACCGCATCGGCATCAGAAAGATCGCATGTCAGCACGTGGGCCCGGTCGCCCAGTTCCTCCCCCAGGCCCTCAAGGGGCTCGACACGGGTGCCGGAAAGCGCCACGGCGGCACCTGCTGAATGAAGCGCACGCGCAATAGCGTTCCCGATTCCGCCTGAAGCTCCGGTGACAAGCGCCGTGCGTCCGCTCAAATCAAACATGTCGTCTTCCTCAGTTGTTACCTGTCTTGCAGGCATCCCGCCGCGAAGCCGCCGCCTCGGCCACTTCTCTGGCCGTCCCTACGGCAAGAGTGCTTGCGTCCCTGGTGGTCCGGCGGATCATTCCGGAGAGGGCCTTGCCCGCGCCAAGCTCCCAGAACTCCGTCACTCCGTGCCCGGCCATCCAATCGACGCTCGCTCGCCACCTGACCCGGCCAGCCATCTGGTCGACCAGCAGCGAACGAATGACAGAGGGGTCCGTCGCTGCGGCCGCGAGCACATTTGCAACGATCGGAACCTTCGGTTGGGCAATCTCAATATCGCCAAGGGCTCGCGCCATCGTGGCAGCAGCCGGAGTCATGAGCGAGCAATGGAATGGCGCCGACACGGGCAGCATCACTGCACGCTTGGCGCCCGCCTCCTTGGCAAGCTCGACGGCGCGCTCCACGGCCTCCTTGCTACCCGAAATCACGTTCTGCGCCGGGTCGTTTTCGTTGGCGACCTGGCAAACGCCACCTTGCGCCGCCCGTTCCGCGACCTCCGCCACCGTGTCGCAATCAAGACCAAGAACCGCCGCCATGGCGCCTTCGCCAACGGGAACGGCCGCCTGCATTGCCTTGCCTCGCAGCCTGAGGAGCCGGGCCGCATCTGCCAGCTTGATCGCCCCTGCCGCGCAGAGCGCCGAGTATTCGCCGAGCGAATGTCCGGCCACGTAGTCCGCGACGGTGACGTCGATGCCCTCCGCCTCCAGGGCCCGGACGGCCGCCATGGAAGTCGCCATCAAGGCAGGCTGCGCATTTTCGGTCAGTGTCAGCATTTCAGCGTCACCTTCCCAGACGAGCGCCGAGAGTTTCTCGCCAAGCGCCTCGTCGACTTCTTCGAACACTGTCCTCGCCGCCGGGCACGTCTCGGCCAGTTCGCGACCCATGCCGACGGTCTGGGCACCTTGGCCGGGAAATACGAATGCAAGGCTCATCTTGCCGCCCTGCAAGCCGCGCGTTCCTTCAGGTTGAGGAAGAGTCCGAAGCTTTGTGTCGCGTGCATTGTTGTTGTCCTCCTTGCTGGAATGATGCGGTGTTGCAAATGCACCTGTGGCATTGCTGGACGGCACGGCAATGCCTGACTCGCTCTGTCTGCTGTCCGATCTTCCAGAGCCGGCCGGTGGGAATGACCTTTGCGACTTCGATCCTGATGTGTCCCGTCGCCTTGGCCGACGCACTATCCCGCTGCGCCGTCATCCGCGGTTGCTCCTGCAGGCCAGAGTGCGTCCAGCGGGAAACTGATGGAGTCGAAGGGCGGCAACGCTACCGACGCATCATCCGCCAGCGTTGCCAGAAGCACCCATTGGCCATCGCGAAGCGCGAAACTCTCCAGCGTCCTCGCATCGGGATCCACGAACCAGAGATGCGAAACGCGCTCGCGGGCGTAGATCGTCCGTTTCTCGTTCAGGTCGATTCGGCGGGTCGAGGGCGAGAGCACCTCGCAGACCCAGTCAGGCGCGATCATGCAATAGGCCGCGTCCGGGTATTCAGGCATTGTCTCGCGCCCCCATCCAGCGAGATCCGGCACCACTATGTCATCGCCCAGATGCAATTCCGGTTCATCTACAATCCACCAACCGCCAGGGCCGCTGCCATCGGGACCGAACGGCCCGTCCAGTCGTCCGCCAAGACGTGAACTCGCCCAGACATGGCGCATGGCCGGTCTCGGCCGGGCGTGGAGCGTGCCCGCGAGCACTTCGGCCACCATGTGGGGCGGTGAGTCCAGCACATCCTGATAGGTCGCCTTGCAATGCGACCTGTCCGTCGGCCTCCGCTGGACGTTCATGCCACGCGCCTCCCATTCCATGTGCAGAATAGACGCGCTCGTGATTTTGGCAACACGATCCTGCAGTCCTGCAGCGATGCATTGTCCCTGCCAGGATCAAGGTGCCTTGTCACCGCAAGTGTGAATGTCCCGGCACAAGGCGCAAGATTCCCCCGCCAGACGGTCAGGGCTTTCGGGGCTGGCTCCCCCCTTGCAAAAGGAGATCGCTGACTTTGCTCTTCCTTGTCACTGCGTCCGGCTTGGGACGCGGCGCTCCGCCGCGAGGGCGACAACTGCATCACGACCTGTAATGACGGCCGTGACCAATGCTCAGGCACCGATGTCCACCACGACCCGGCCCTTGACCTTGCCTTTCAGGATGTCCGCACCCAATTGCGGCAAGTCTCCCAAACTGGCCACCTGAACCATCGCTTCCAACTTGCTCATCGGCAGGTCGCGCTCTATCCGTTCCCAGGCGCGGAGCCTGTTCCTGGTGGGCTGCATCACGGATTCGATGCCGAGAAGATTAACCCCACGCAGGAGAAATGGAATGATTGTCGCGGGCACGGCCGCACCGGCCGCCAGTCCGACAGCAGCGACAGATGCACCGTATTTCATCTGTCCAAGGATACGGGCGAGCATCGCGCCGCCGACGGCGTCAACGCAGCCAGCCCAGGTCTCGGTTTCCAGCGGCTTCTTCACTGTCTCGGCCAGTTCCTCTCGCGGTACGATCCTGCTCGCGCCCAGGCCTGTCAGGTAATCCGCTGCCT
>VYCX01000378.1 GCA_009843725.1 Boseongicola sp. SB0675_bin_26 | reverse complement strand
GGCGAACAGGTTGTCCGCTGACGGCAGGCATTCGGTCGCGCTTCTCGAGGCGGGTGGCCGTGACACCAATCCCTGGATCCACGTTCCTGTTGGATATTTCAAGACCATGGGCAATCCGGGCACGGACTGGTGTTACCGGACGGAACCGGACCCGGGACTCAACGGGCGCTCGATCATGTGGCCGCGTGGCAAGGTTCTTGGCGGATCGAGCTCGATCAACGGGCTTCTGTACGTGCGCGGGCAACCGGAGGACTACGATCACTGGCGCCAGCTCGGCAATGTCGGCTGGGGCTGGGACGACGTCCTTCCTCTTTTCAAGCGGTCGGAGAGCTATGGCGACGGCGATGCGGCGCTCCGGGGGAGGGATGGGCCGCTCAGTGTCTCGGATTCGGCCGTTCAGCGCGAGATTGTCGATCGTTGGGTCGAAGCGGCCGTGAATGCAGGCTACCCGGCCAACGCTGACTACAACGGAGCAACGCAGGAAGGCGTCGGCCATTTCCAGCTGACGCTCAGGAACGGGCGGCGCTGCTCTGCGGCCGTTGCGTATCTCCGGCCGGCCATGCGTCGTGCCAACCTGAGCGTCCTGACGGAATGCCTGGTCGAGGCGCTGGACTTTGACGAACGCCGCGTGACTGGTGTCAAGGTGCGGCACAAGGGACGGACCATGACTGTCCGCGCGGGTTGCGAGGTCATTCTTGCGGCCGGTTCCGTGGCCTCTCCGCAGGTTCTCATGGTCTCGGGGATCGGCGCCGCAGACGAGATTCGCGCCCAGGGAATCAAGGTAGTGGCGGATCTGCCGGGCGTCGGGAAAAATCTCCAGGACCACCTTCAGGCCCGGCCAGTCTACAGGACGAGCCTGTCGACCATCAACACCGAGATCAACAGCTTCGCAAAACAATGCCTGATTGCGCTTCGTTACGTGGCGACGCGTTCCGGCCCCATGACAATGGCAGCGAGCCTGGGCACTGCATTCCTGAAGACGCGACCTGATCTCGCCACGCCGGACATCCAGTTCCACATCCAGCCCTTCAGCGCGTCGGAAAGGATCAACCAGCCGCACGGCTTCAATGCCTTCACCGCAAGCGTCCTTCAGCTCAGGCCGGAAAGTCGTGGCGAGATTCGCCTGCGTTCCGGCGACATGCGGGACCACCCGGAGATCCACCCGAACTACCTCGCCACAAGGACCGACCAGGACACGATCGTCGAGGGCATTCGCATCGCACGCAGGATCGCGAGCCAAAGCCCGCTTGCCGAGGTCATCGCCGGGGAGTACACGCCCGGGGCGAACGTGGCGGTGGACGACTACGAGGCGGTTCTTGACTGGGCGCGCAGCACGTCCACGACGATCTACCACCCGACAGGCACCTGCAAGATGGGCGACGACTCGATGTCAGTGGTTGATTCCAGGCTGTGTGTGCACGGGATCGGCGGCCTTCGCGTGGCGGATGCCTCGATCATGCCGAACATCGTTTCGGGCAACACGAATGCGCCGACAATCATGATTGGCGAAAAGGCGAGCGACATGGTTCTTGAAGACTCCACGACGGGACGAGCGGGGCGGGCCGTGTCCGAGGACAGGTCGACATGACCATGGAGCTGATCTTCGACATAGGCGCCATCATCATCGCGGACCTGATTCTCTCAGGGGACAACGCGTTGATCATCGGCATGGCCGCCGCCGGCCTCTCGCCCGGACTCCGTGCGAAGGCCATCCTGTTCGGGATGGTGATCGCTGCTCTTCTGCGGGTGGTCTTCGCGGTCATTGCCACCACGCTGCTTGGAATACCGGGGCTTCTCTTCATTGGCGGGCTTCTTCTCTGCTGGGTGTGCTGGAGGCTGTATTCCGAGATTCGGAGCAAAGTTGACGCCAAGGCCGAACTGGTGCTGGCGGCGGCCGGTGACCCGCATGCCGGCTACACCGGCGCCCCGCGGCGCACCCTCGCCTCGGCGCTGTGGACGATCACCCTGGCGGACGTGTCCATGTCGCTCGACAACGTGCTGGCGGTTGCCGCGATTGCGGACGGAGACGTGCGGCTCCTGGTCTTCGGCCTCGCCCTCGCGATCCTGCTGATGGCATTCGCGGCAACGATAATCATGAAGGTCCTTGCCCGGTATCAATGGATTTCCTGGGTCGGACTGTTGGTGCTGGTCTACGTCGCGGGCGAAATGCTGTTTCGCGGCGTGTTCGACGTGAACTACGGGGTAGGCCCCATGCTCGGCCTGGTTGAAGGCATGGACTTTGGCAGGGGGCACTGAACGGAGCTGAGACAATCCGGTCGCACCGCCTTCGGCGGCCGGTTTCTGAAAGTTCGGGAAGGCATGCAAAATGGGAGAACGGAAATGTTCGCAATTCCAAGACTGACCAGAGCCGCCGCGGCAACCGCCGCCGGCGTGGCGATGATGGCGCAGGCCTCGTTCGCCGAAACAGTGATACGAGTGCAATCGGTGATCCCGGCGACCGCCGACGAGATCGTGATGTTGAAGGACTTCGGCGAAGACGTGCGCGCGCTGACCAACGGCGAAGTCGTGATCGAGGTGCTGCCCGCCGGCGCCGTCGTCGGCGTGCAGGAGACGCTTGACGCGGTGGATGCCGGCCTCATCGAGGGCGGGTTTGCCTGGACGCACTACTGGTCGGGCAAGCATCCCGCCGCGATGCTCTTCGGCTCGCCCGTTGCGGGCGCTGGGGTCGGCATGGACAACATCGCCTTTCTGAGCTGGTTCCTGGCGGCTGGCGGCAGGGAGCTCTACGAGCAGCTCTGGGACGAGATGGGCGTGAACGTGGTTGGCTTCATGCTCCAGCCCGTTGGTCCCGAGGCCCTTGGCTGGTTCAAGGAGCCGATCATGTCGATGGATGATTTCCGCAAGTCCAGCTTCAGCACGCCTCCGGGCATTCCGTGCCAGACCTACAAGGACATTTGCGTGGCGTCGGTTGCCATGGGCGGGGGCGACATCCTTCCTGCACTGGAAAAGGGCACGATCGATGCGGCGGAATGGTGCTGCCCGAAGCCGGATTCGGTCTTCGGCTTCCAGAAGGTGCTGAAGCACTACTATCTGCAAGGTCTTCACCAGGTTGTCGTGAACGCGGACATCTACATCAACAAGGACGTGTTCAATTCGCTGACTCCCCTGCAGCAGAAGGCGATCGAAGTGGCGGCCAATGCCTCGCTGATGAAGTCTCTGGCCTACCGGATCAACGAAAACGGCAAGGCGCTGGACAGTCTCATCAACGACCATGGCGTGCAGCTTCATGACACGCCGGAGGACTACTTCTCGGAATACATGAACGCTGCGAGCGCGGCGCTCGAGAAAAATGCGGCCGAGAACGAGTTCTTCGCCAGGGTCTGGCAGTCCCAGAAGGACTTCGCGAAGACCGCGATTCCGTTCTGGGCTGGCGCCCAGACCTCGAACGCGAACCTGGGCCGGGCCTACGCCGACCAGCTTCTCGGCAAGTAAGTGAAACGAGGGGGCCGCTGAATGCGTTTGCGGCCCCCTCTTGACAGGAGAGGGCCAAGCGGTTCCGGCGCGCGCCGGGATCGACGGACCTTGCGGATCAGGCATGCACGTGGTTGACAGCGAAAGGCGCTTTGGGAGGGAAAGAGGTGAACGACCTCGACGACATCGACCTTGATGCCGGTGACGAGATGCTGGCCGAGGCCCGTGGAGGGCCGGACTCTCCCCTGCCGGACGACATGAATCCACTTGCCAGACGGATCATCTGGGCGCTGGACTGGTTGGCGGAGTGGCAGGGCCGGGTGGTCTGCCTGATGGTTGCCCCGATCATCGTCGCGATGGTCTACGAAGTCATCGCCCGCAAGTTCTTCCTCGCGCCCACGCTCTGGGCCTTTGACATCTCGCGCATGCTTTACGGCACGTCGTTCATGCTTGGCGCTGCCTATGCCCTCATGCGCGGCCTGCACATCCGCGCGGACTTCATCTACCGGGGATTCTCGGTGAAGACGCAGGGTCGGGTCGATCTCCTGCTTTACGTCACGCTCTTCATGCCCGGGATGATTTTTCTTCTGTGGGCGGGATACGGTTTCGCCGAAAAGAGCTTCCTGCAGAACGAACGCGCCGGCGACAGCACCTGGGCGCCGGTTGTCTGGCCCGTGAAGATAGCCCTGGCCACCGGGGTCTTCTTCCTCGTGCTCCAGGGTGTCTCCGAGATCCTCAAGTCGTGGTATGCGGCGACGCGCGGACGGTGGCCACGCTGATGTTCGAGATTGCCAACGAGATAATCGGGCTCCTGATGATCGGAGCGATGCTGTTCGCGATCTTCGTGGGGTTCCCGATATCCTTCACTCTCATCTTTCTCGGGCTGGTCTTTGGCGCCTGGGGCTTCGGCATCAAGCTCACGGTCTTCCTGATGACGCTCCAGGTCTACGGATCGATGATGGAGCAGACGCTCGCGGCGGTGCCGCTGTTCGTCTTCATGGGGTTCATGATGGAGCAGGCCGGACTGATGGAGCGGCTGTTTGCGGCCGTGCAGCTCATGCTGGCGCGGATGAAGGGATCGCTCTTCGTCGCCGTGCTGTTCGTCAGCGTGATTTTCGGCGCCGCCACCGGCATCGTCGGTGCCAGCGTCACCATACTTGGCATTATGGCGGCGACGACCATGAACCGGTCGGGCTACGACGTCCGTCTCGCCTCCGGGACGATCACCGCCGGCGGCACGCTCGGAATTCTCATACCGCCCTCGATCATGCTCGTCGTCATGGGGCCTGTTCTCGAGATTCCGGTGACCGATCTCTTCGCGGCGGCAATCTTCCCGGGAATCATGATGGCGGTGCTCTATCTGGTCTACGCGATGACCCGGTGCTGGCTGAACCCGTCGCTTGGCCCGCCCTTGCCGGAGGAACTGATTCCCGGTGACCGGTCGCATGTCTGGCGCGAGTTCTTCCTGGGCCTTGTGCCGCCGACCATCCTGATTGCCTTTGCGCTCGGCTCGATCCTCACGGGATGGGCGACTCCCACTGAAGGCGCAGGGATGGGGGCGTTCGGATCGATCGTGCTCACGCTTCTCTATCGCAGGTTCTCCTGGTCGAGCGCCTACGACGCATTGAAGAAAACGCTGGAGATCTCCGTTCTGATCCTCTTCCTGGTTGCGGCCTCGAATTTCTTCGGCGCGGTCTTCTCGCGACTTGGCACGCCGACCATGATCACGGAACTTCTCCTTTCTTGGGAGCTCTCGGCGGCGATGGTGGTCATCCTGATTCTCGCCCTGATCTTCCTGCTTGGATGGCCGCTGGAATGGGTGCCCATCGTGCTCATCATCCTGCCGATCCTCTATCCCTTGCTGATCGAGTTGCAGGTCGACATGGTCTGGTTCGCCATTCTCGTGGCGGTCTGCCTGCAGACGGCTTGGTTGTCACCACCGGTGGCGTTATCAGCCTATTTCCTGAAGGGCGTGGTGCCGAGCTGGGACCTGAAGGACATCTATCTCGGCATGATGCAGTTCATGGTGATCCAGCTTCTGGGTCTGGCCATAGTGTTCCTGTTCCCGGCGATCGCGACCTGGCTGCCAGCATACATGTACGGCAACTGAACCGAGGACGGACTGGAGGCGGGATCAGCCGGCCGCCACCGCCTGCATGAATCGGTCGCGAATTGTCACCGGATCCATGGCAATGACCGGCATCTTCGCGTTGCCGCTCTCGCACTTGCAGATAATGACCGTTGCCTCGCCGGCTTCCAACGCGACTTGGAGCATGTCGCCGGTTTCTTCGGCGCGGCATTCGACGACGCGTTCGCAGCCTGCCGCCCTTGCCATGCCGGCGAGCGACGTCTTGCGGCCGGTATAGGTCGGCTGGTCTCCGGTGGAGCCATAGGAGCCGTTGTCGACCACGAGGAGAATGTAGTTGGGCGCGGGATTGTTCGCGATCGTGGGCAATGTTCCGAGATTGGTGAGGATCGAGCCGTCGCCGTCAATCACGATCACGGGCTTGGGCTGCACCAGGGCAAGACCCAGCCCTATGGACGAGGCAAGCCCCATCGTGCCCAGCATGTAGAAGTTCGTCGGCTGGTCATCGATGGCGTGAAGCTCCTGGCTCGGAATGCCGATGTTGCAGATGACAAGCTGGTCGCGCAGGACTGGCGCGATTTCCTGAA
>VYCX01000466.1 GCA_009843725.1 Boseongicola sp. SB0675_bin_26 | reverse complement strand
TTCACCGCTTGCTGCATTGGCCGCCGCTCTACCGGATCGCCCATGCGCTCCATCACAGGAACATAAACGTCGGTCCATGGTCGGGCATCTCGATGCATCCGGTCGAGCACCTGCTCTTCTACACCAATTTCCTCATTCACTTCATCGTGCCTTCGCACCCCCTCCACATAATGTTCCACGGGTACACGCAGTCGGTTCACCCGATCTTTTCGCACTCCGGATTCGAGAAGCTCGTCGTGTCCGACAAGGAGCGCGCCCGGATGGGCGACTTCTTCCACCAGCTCCACCACAGGTATTTCGAGTGCAACTACGGGACTGTGGACATGCCGTGGGATCGCTGGTTCGGCTCGTTTCACGACGGAACGGCCAAGGCGACCGAAACGACGCGGAACCGGAAAAGCCGGATGCATGCGAGGGCTTGATCCCGGCCGGAATCGATCCATCCTGACCGGATGAAGAACACGCTTCTTTCCATCGGGCACGGATTCTCGGCACGGGCCCTTGCGCGGCTGCTGCTTGGCAGCGGATGGCGAGTCATCGGCACCACGCGAAGCGTGGAGAAGGCCGAGGCGCTTCGCGGCGAAGGGGTGGACGCCCTCAGATGGCCGGGCGGACCGCTCCCTCTTGCGGAAGCGACGCATCTCCTTGTTTCGGTTGCGCCGGTCGAGTCCGGCGACCCGGTGCTCGAACTGGCAGGCGACCAGATCGGCGCAGCACGGCACTTGAAGTGGGCAGGATACCTGTCCACGACAGCCGTGTACGGCGACCACAAGGGAAGCTGGGTCGACGAAACCACGCCGCTCGCGCCAACCACCGAGCGCGGAAAGGCCCGGGCAAGGGCGGAATCGGCCTGGGCAGCGCTCGGACTGCCATTGCACATTTTCCGGCTTGCCGGAATCTACGGGCCTGGCCGAGGCCCCCTGGAAAAGGTCCGACGCGGCACCGCACGGCGGATCGTCAAGAAGGGGCAGGTCTTCAGCCGGATCCATGTCGAGGACATCGCGGCAGTGCTCGCGGCATCGATCGAGCGACCCAATCCGGGAGCGATCTACAATGTCTGTGACGACGAGCCGTCACGGCCGGACGACGTAATCGAGCACGCCGCCCGGCTGCTGGGGGTTCCTGTGCCGCCCGCCGTCGGCCTGGACTCCGCCGAAGTCTCGCCCATGGCAAGGAGCTTCTACGCCGAGTCGAAGCGTGTGCGGAACAACCGGATCAAGGACGAGCTCGGCGTCACCCTCAAGTATCCCGACTACAGGTCCGGACTCGCAGCCCTGCTGGACGCCGAGGCAGACGCGGACTCGCCGAACGCATGCTGAACACGAGGAAGGTGCGACGAGCCCGTCGGCCACCCAGGGCACTGCCAGACTTGTTCCGGTGCCGGCATCTGCGCAAGTCGCGGTCCCGCTGATCCCGCACGCACGGCAACCTGCGCGCCCTGACGCATCTGCACGGCGAGGCGCTTGCGCTGGCAGCCTCGGGCTGGAACGCGCCGCGTTTCAGCCCGAGGCGCGATTCCCCTTCCATCTCAATGTCACTTGCGACAGTCTGTCCGGGCCGACCAGGACCAACCCAGAGGGGCACTGTCATGTCCGAAAGGAAGACCGCGCTGGTGATCAGCGCTCACTCAGCGGATTTCGTGTGGCGCGCCGGCGGGGCCATCGCGCTGCATCAGGCCAAAGGCTACGAGGTCACCGTTGTGTGCCTCTCCTACGGAGAGCGCGGGGAGAGCGCGAAGCTCTGGAAGCAGGAGGGCATGACCCTGGACAAGGTGAAGGCCGCTCGCCGGACAGAGGCGGAAAGCGCTGCCGCCGCCCTCGGCGTGAATGACATTCGGTTCTTCGATGTGGGGGACTATCCGCTCGACCTGGGGCGCGAAACGCAAGATCGCATGGTGGACGTCATCCGGGAGGTGCAGCCCAGCTTCATGATGTCCCATTCGAAATGGGACCCTTACAACACCGACCACATGAACACGACGCAATTTGCGCTTGAATGCCGGATGATCGCGCAGGCCTGGGGTCACAATCCCGGCGAAGGGGTCCTTGGTGCGCCTCAACTGTATCTCTTCGAGCCACACCAGACCGAGCAGATGGAATGGAAACCCACGACCTTTCTCGACATCACGGACTTCTGGGACAGGAAGTGGGCCGCGATCCAGTGCATGCATGGCCAGGAGCACCTGTGGAACTTCTACAAGAACGTGGCCGAGAACCGCGCCAACCACTTCCGCCGCAATTCCGGCGGCCAGGCAGGGGGACGTGCGGCGAAGTATGCCGAAGGGTTCGAGACGGTTTTCCCGCGCACGGTGGATGAACTGGAATGACCTATCAGGCAGGAACCACGGGCGTCGTCGTCCAGAACATTCAACGCGCCGATCAGGAGATTGTCGACGGCCTGGCGGATTGCGGGGTTGCCACCGTTCACGAAGCGCAGGGCCGCAAGGGCCTGCTGGCCGACTGCATGAGGCCCATCTACCCCGGGGCCCGCATTGCCGGCTCTGCCGTAACCATCCTTGCACCGCCTTGCGACAACTGGATGATCCATGTCGCGATTGAACAGCTCCAGCCTGGCGACGTGATGCTCCTGGGCACGATCACGCCGTCAAATGCCGGATATTTCGGCGATCTTCTGGCAACGTCCGCCAAGGCGCGCGGTTGCCGCGGGCTGGTCATCGACGCGGGTGTGCGCGATGTCCATGACCTCACCGAGATGGCATTTCCGGTCTGGTCCAGGGCCGTGCATGCCCAGGGCACGATCAAGGAATCGCTCGGCTCGGTCAACGTGCCTGTGGTTTGCGCAGAGGCGCTGGTCAATCCCGGCGATGTCGTCGTGGCCGATGATGATGGTGTCTGCATTGTCCGCCGCGACGAAGCCGCAGAGGTGCTGGAGAAAGCGCGGGCGCGCGAAGCCAACGAGGGCGCGAAACGTGCCAGGTTCGAGGCAGGCGAGTTCGGCCTCGACATCTACAACATGCGCGAACGGCTGGCCGAGAAGGGCCTGAAATATGTCTGACGGGACCCGCTGCATGTGGATGCGCGGCGGGACGTCCAAGGGCGGGTACTTTCTGGCCGAGGACTTGCCAGGCGACGCGGCTGCGCGCGATGCATTCCTCTTGCGCGCCATGGGCTCGCCCGATGTCCGCCAGATTGACGGGATGGGCGGCGCGGACCCCCTGACCTCGAAGGTTGCGGTTGTCGCGAAGTCCGCCCGCGAAGGCGTGGATGTCGACTATCTGTTCCTGCAAGTCTTCGTGGACCAGCCCCTTGTCACCGATGCCCAGAACTGCGGGAACATCCTGGCGGGCGTGGGGGCCTTCGCGATCGAGCGGGGATTGGTTCCGGCCAGGGATGGCGAGACGCCCGTCACGATCTACATGGAAAACACCGGCCAGATCGCGGTTGCGCGCGTGGCAACGCCATGTGGCAAGGCTGCGTATGGGGGCGAGGCCAGGATTGACGGCGTTCCCGGCAGGGCCGCGGCGGTGCCGCTGACGTTCAAGGACACGGCAGGATCCTCTTGCGGCGCCTTGCTGCCAACCGGGAATGCCGCGGACGTCGTCGAAGGCGTTGAAGTGACCATGATCGACAATGGCATGCCCTGCGTGGTGATGCGTGCCAGCGCAATGGGCGTCACCGGAGAAGAGGCGCCGGAAGAGCTGGAGGCAAGCGCTGCGCTGCGCAGGAAACTTGAGGCGATCCGCCTTGCATGCGGGCCAGTGATGAACCTCGGCGACGTAGCCGACAAGTCCGTCCCGAAGATGACCATGGTCAGCCCGCCGACGAACGGTGGCGCAATCGGCACGCGCACCTTTATCCCGCACCGATGCCACAAGGCCATTGGCGTGCTCGGCGCCGTCAGTGTGGCGACCGCCTGCCTGACGCCGGGATCACCCGCCCATGACCTGGCGGATCGCGGCACGGGGCCGGAACGCAACCTGTCGGTCGAACACCCGACCGGCGAGATGACGGTCGTTGCGACCCTGGACCAGGCGGGCGCCGTGAAGGAAGCCGCGATCCTGCGCACCGCACGCAAATTGATGGATGGCGAGATTTTCGCATGACCGAGCAGAAGATGGACGCCGACTGGCTGGCCTTTCATCCGGATCCGAAGAAACCGGACTTTGTTCTTCCAGAGGGGGCCGTGGATGCGCATTGCCATGTCTTTGGCCCGTCGCCCGAATTCCCCTATGCGCCGGAGCGCAAGTACACGCCGTGCAATGCGGGCAAGGACAAGCTCTTCGCGCTGCGCGATCATCTTGGGTTTGCCCGCAATGTCATTGTGCAGGCGACGTGTCACGGCAAGGACAACAGCGCGATGGTCGACGCCTGTCGCGCTGCCGGTGATCTGGCGCGCGGTGTCGCGAGCGTTGGCGCCGACATTTCGCGCGAGGCGTTGGCGGACATGCATGAGGCGGGCGTGCGCGGCGTTCGCTTCAACTTCGTCAAGCGCCTTGTGGATGCCACTCCCAAGGAGGTGTTCGTCGGCATCGCCGAGAAGATCCAGGAATTCCGCTGGTCGATCGTCGTCTACTTTGAGGCTGCTGACCTGGAAGAGCTTGAGCCGTTCCTCAGGCGGCTGCCGGGCATCGTGGTTGTTGATCACATGGGACGACCGGACGTGACCAGGGGTGTCGATCATCCCGATTTCGAGCGCTTCATCCGGCTGATGGCGACGAACGAGAACATCTGGACCAAGGTCACGTGCCCCGAACGGCTGACGGTTTCCGGTCCGCCTTATGAAGATGTCGTTCCCTATTGCCGGGAAATCGTGAATCAGTTCGAGGACCGGGTGTTGTGGGGCACCGACTGGCCCCATCCCAACATGAAGTCTCATATGCCGGATGACGGGGCGCTGGTTGATTACATTCCCCGGATCGCACGCACCGACCTGCAGCAGGAGAAGCTGCTCGTGACCAATCCAATGCGGCTCTACTGGTCTTGAGGCCGTGAACGCTCCGCCGCCAGGCGCGACGGCTTCCCGGCCAGGTTGCGCGGCAACCGGTTTCGCGAGGCAGGCAGTCCCGCACCTGCGAATCTGTCAGTAGGACTCTTCCAGGAGCACGCCGCCTGCCTCGATTTGCGGCGGCCCGGCAAGTCTCGACGAAAGATCCTTCCAGACCGCCCGAATGCCGGGCGTCGCAATCCTGGCCTGCTCTTCACTTCGCCAAATCGCGACAACCGACCACGTGCCGTCCTCGTTGGGCACGTGGGAGGTATTGATCAGGCCATCGATGTCGTCAGGCCGAATGGCCGCGCGCATTTTCCGTTCGAAGTCCGCCTGGCCGTCTTCCGTGTCGAGTTCAGGTGCCATCCTGTAAGTCGTGCGGCGAATAAACATGTTGGCTCCTTCCAAGGCCCCCAAGGTCCTCGGCTTGCGTTGCCGCGTCCCATAGGACCATGCATGCTTGACTGAACGTCCTGTCCAGCCGCGTGCCGTTCCCCGTCCCGCCCCGGCAACCCGGCGACACGTGAACGCCGGACATCCTCGGACGCGCCGGGACGACTCGACGAGCCGGCTTGCCGCCCTGGCGTCACGACGCCGCAACGGAGAATGTTCCGTGCCGCGTTGATGTCACGGTTTGTCACCAATCCGCAACCACCGCAGGCAAAGTCGTGCGCACCCAAGGACATCGACCGTCGGTTCCCGCCACTGGCATCCCGTCCCGGGCATGGACCGGTTGCGTTGAAGACTTCCCGCATGTCCGGCTCGCGCCGGGCTCCAATCTCCGATGGCGCCGGAAAGAGCCGTTCGACCAATGCCCGCACCTCGTCTGCCTTATCGGTTTCAAATCTGTCCGTCGGTTGTCTATACTGCTCCTGAGCGATCTCGTTCCAATCCATGCGGCCCTCCCTGTCTGGTGCACGGTCGGCGGGGAGACGCGACATTCGGGGAGACCACTCAGTTCTTGGGTCAAGCTCTGAAGGGCGGGACCGTCTGCGAGTTGGACAGATCAAAATTGATCAATTGGGAGGACATCATGATCAAGAAAATCGTTGGCGCTGGACTGGCGCTTGGACTCTTGGCAGGCACGGCATCTGCACAGGCCATACTCACTGCCGAGACCGGACCACCCGGCACGGTTCCCTTCACCTCGATGACGGCGCTGGCGG